>JANXRZ010000272.1 GCA_025352885.1 Pseudomonadota bacterium
CCCGTAAAGCCGGCGTCGTCGAACTGGTGGAAGCGGGCGTCGAGCACGGTGAGGTCCGCATCCCGGCAGATTTGCGCACACAGGTCGCGCATCTTGGGTGCGTCGAGCAGGAGTGACGGGTCACAACTGCAACCGTTAAGGTCGCCAATGAGGTGCAGTCCGTTCATTTTCGTTCCCCCGTAAAACGCGAAGGCGCAACCCAGTGCCCATTTCGGGCTGCGCCCCGGGGTGCGCCTGTCCATTCCGCCTTGCGGCCTAAAAAACGAAAACCGTGCACTTCGTGCAGGACCTCTCTTGGGCCGCCCCCTCACCGGATTTGCCGGTGCCAGGCAGGTCGCCCGCGAAACAGTTAGTAACCCAACGATCCAACTCAGGCATCAGACGCGAATTCGGCGCGCATCTTTTCGGAAGCGGCGTCGATCAGGCGTCGAGCGATCGATATTTTACTTGGAAGTTTAGGCAATTGGAAGACATCGAACCATTCCGCCGCCTCGATTTCGGTCTCCTGCGGATGGATTTCCCCACCTGCGTAATCGCAGAAAAACGCGATCATCAGGGAGTTCGGAAACGGCCACGGCTGGCTGGCGAAGTACTGCACATTGGTCACGGATATGCCGACTTCCTCGAACACTTCGCGCGCAATGCACTGCTCCAGCGTCTCCCCCGGTTCCACGAAACCGGCCAGCGCACTGAACATGCCGGGCGGAAAATGCGGGCTGCGTCCGAGGAGCATCTGGCGTCCGCGACGCACCAACGCCATGACTGCAGGCGCAATTTTTGGGTAGAAGGTCAGCCAGCACGCGGCGCACACGCGTCCGCGCTCGTCGGACTTTGCCTGCGTCGGTCCGCCGCACCGGCCGCAAAACTGGTGGTTGCGGTCCCAGTCGACCAGTTGGACTGCGCGGCCGGCCAAGGCGAAGTGCGCGTCATCCAGCACCGAAAACAACGTGCGCAGGCCCTGCCACGCCATTCCTTGCGGTGTAGGGGCTTCGCGGGGTGCTTCGGCGGCATAGAGATGTTTGTCGCCCAAGCGGCCAAAGTAAAGTGTGCGCACCGGCTCGATGCCCATGGCAGCCGGACCGGAACCGTACGGCAGGCGCGCCCAGCTCGGGCGGCCTTTTACGCGCGGGTCGTCAGTCGGCGCATCCGAAGGCGGGCCGATTTCGACCAGCAACTGGTCGCCGCGGAAAACGAACCAGTGAGCCTCGGCGTCGGACTCAGGCGCAACGAGATGAACGAAGTTTTCGGGACTGGTGAAGGGCATTGTCATTCGCCCAGTTTAATGTGTGTTTAAGCACCTAAATGGGGCAAACGAGGGTCATTCGCTATAATTCGCCCCTCTTTTCACGCCGATTCACTCCGGAGCGCCATGGATCCCCAATCGCCGCAAGAAGCTTCCGACGGCGACCTCGCCAATGCCATCCGCTTCCTCTCGATGGACGCGGTCCAGGCGGCGAAATCGGGCCACCCGGGCATGCCGATGGGCATGGCGGAAATCGCCGTAGCGCTCTGGAATCGCACCCTTCGCCACAATCCGGCCAACCCTCACTGGGCCGATCGAGACCGGTTCGTGCTGTCGAACGGGCATGGATCTATGCTGCTTTACTCGCTCCTGCACCTGACTGGCTATGACCTGCCGATCGACGAGCTGAAGCGTTTTCGGCAGCTCCATTCGAAGACTCCGGGCCACCCCGAGGTGGGGATTACGCCGGGCGTCGAAACCACCACCGGGCCGCTGGGCCAAGGTGTTTCGAACGCGGTCGGCATGGCCATCGCTGAGCGCCTCCTCGCGGCGGAATTCAACAAGCCCGGCCACACCATCGTCGATCACCATACCTACGTGTTCATGGGCGACGGCTGCATGATGGAAGGCATCTCCCACGAGTCGTGTTCACTCGCCGGCACGCTTGGCTTGGGCAAGCTCGTGGCCTTCTATGACGACAACGGCATCTCGATCGATTCGGAGAAGGGCAAGATCAAGAGCTGGTTCACCGACGACGTGCCCAAGCGGTTTGCGGCGTACGGCTGGCAAGTCATCCCCAATGTGGATGGCCATGATGTCGCTGCGGTGCATCGCGCCATCGGCAAGGCGAAGCGCGAAACGGCGCGACCGACGCTGATCTGCTGCAAGACGATCATCGGTAAGGGCGCGCCGACCAAAGCCAATACCGGCAGTGCACACGGCGCGCCGCTTGGCGACAAGGAGATCGCAGCCACTCGCGAAGCGCTCGGCTGGCGGTACCCACCGTTCGTCATCCCGCAGGAAATCTACGCTGGCTGGAACGCGAAGCGCAAAGGCGCCCGGCGCGAATCGGAGTGGAACAAGGCCTTTGCGGCCTATGCGGCGGCTTTCCCGGCTGAAGCGGCTGAATTCAAGCGGAGGATGGCGGGCGATCTCCCCGAGCAATTCTCGGCGACGCTTCAGGCAGCCATCGGCAGCGCGAACTCGAAGGCCGAAACGATCGCCACACGCAAAGCTTCGCAGAACACCCTCGAGGCGCTGGGTCCTGCGGTGCCGGAGTTGCTCGGCGGTTCGGCCGACCTGGCGACCTCGAACCTCACGATGTGGACCGGCTCCAAGCCGGTTGCGCACGAGGGCGGCGGCAACTACCTTTTCTATGGCGTCCGCGAATTCGGCATGTCCGCGATCATGAATGGGCTCGCTGCCCACGGCGGTTTCATCCCTTACGGCGGGACGTTCCTGACTTTTTCGGATTACGCCAGAAATGCCCTGCGCATGGCCGCGCTCATGAAGCTGCGCGCAATCTGGGTGTTCACCCACGATTCGATCGGCCTGGGCGAAGACGGGCCGACTCACCAGTCTGTCGAACATGCGGCGTGCCTGCGGCTGATGCCCGGCATGGACGTCTGGCGCCCGTGCGACACAGTTGAGTCGGTGGTGGCCTGGGGCTGCGCCATCGAGCGCCGCGATGGGCCAAGCTCACTGCTTCTATCCCGCCAAAACATTGCATTTGCGCCGCGCGAGGAGGCGGTCATCGCCAGCATCAAGCGCGGCGGCTACGTGCTTTCGGATGCGCCTGATGCCAAGGCGGCGATTCTTGCGACCGGTTCCGAAGTGCCGCTCGCGCTCGCCGCCCAGAAGCAACTCGCCGAGTCCGGCGTCGCAACCAGAGTTGTCTCGATGCCTTCGACGAACGTGTTCGACCGCCAGGACGAGGCTTATCGCGTCTCCGTGCTGCCAAAAGGCTTGCCGCGCGTGGCGGTTGAAGCCGGCGTGACGGACTTCTGGCGCAAGTACGTCGGTCTCGAAGGTGCCGTGATTGGGATTGACCGTTACGGCGAATCTGCCCCGGCGGAGGAGTTGTTCAAGTTTTTTGGGATCACCACCGAGGCGGTGACGGCTGCGGTCAAACAGGTTCTGTCCTCACATTAATTTTTCTGGAGCGGGAAGAATGGCACTCAAAGTAGCAATCAACGGCTACGGCCGCATCGGCCGCAACATCCTCCGCGCCCACTACGAGGGCGGCAAGAGGCACGACCTGCAGATCGTTGCAATCAACGACCTGGGGAACGCCGAAACCAATGCGCACCTCACCAAGTACGACACGGCGCACGGCAAATTTCCCGGCACGGTGACGGTCGACGGCGAATACATGGTCGTCAACGGTGACCGCATCCGCGTGTGCGCCAAGCGCAACCCGGCCGAGCTGCCCTGGAAAGAAATGGGAGTCGATGTCGTGCTGGAGTGCACCGGGTTCTTCACGACCAAGGAAAAAGCGTCGGCGCATGTGACCGCGGGCGCAAAGAAGGTCATCATCTCCGCGCCTGGCGGCAAGGACGTGGACGGCACGGTCGTCTACGGCGTGAATCACGCGACGCTCAAGGCCGCGCACACCGTCATTTCCAATGCATCCTGCACCACTAACTGCCTTGCGCCGATGGCCAAGGTGCTGAACGACAAGATCGGCATCGTCGCAGGGCTCATGACCACGGTGCACGCTTACACCAATGACCAGGTGCTGACCGACGTCTATCACGAAGACCTGCGGCGGGCCCGCTCGGCCACGATGTCGATGATCCCGACCAAGACGGGGGCCGCGGCCGCCGTTGGCCTGGTCCTTCCTGAATTGAACGGGAAGCTCGATGGTTACGCGATCCGCGTGCCCACGATCAACGTTTCAATCGTGGACCTTACTTTCACCGCAAAGCGAGCGACGAGCGTCGACGAAATCAACGGCTTCATGAAAGAAGCCGCCGGCGGCGCAATGAAAGGCATCCTCGACTACACCAAGGAGCCGCTCGTCTCGATCGACTACAACCACAACCCGGCGTCGTGCACCTTCGATGCGTCGCTTACCAAGGTTGCAGAGGGCACGCTGGTCAAGGTCGGGGGCTGGTACGACAACGAGTGGGGCTTTTCGAACCGCATGCTGGACACCACGATTGCGTTCATGAACGCAAAGTAGTCGGCGGAGGTCCGAGGCGAGCAGATCCTTATGAATTTCCTGCGCATGACCGACCTGGAACTCAAAGCCAGGCGCGTGCTGGTCCGTGTCGACTTCAACGTCCCGTTCCAGGATGGCCGCATCACCGAGGACACCCGCATTCGTGCCGCATTGCCGGGCATCCGGCATGCGCTCGGAAAAGGCGCTCGGCTCATGCTGGTCTCCCACCTCGGGCGGCCGACCGAAGGCAAGTACGAGGAGTCCGAATCGCTGGCGCCAGTCGCCAAGCATCTTTCACGGCTGTTGGGCGTCGACGTGCCGCTCATCCAGGACTGGGTCGGCGGCACCTTCGACCCGATGACCGTGGCGCCGGGCAAAGTGGTGATGCTCGAGAACTGCCGTTTCAATGTCGGGGAGAAAAAGGACGATGAGGGCCTTTCTAAAAAGATAGCGGCGCTTTGCGACGTTTACGTGAACGACGCATTTGGGACGGCCCATCGGGCAGAGGCCACCACCCACGGCGTGGCCAGATTTGCACCGGTCGCATGCGCCGGCCCGTTGCTTGCGGCCGAACTCGATGCCCTGGGGAAGGCGCTCGCCAATCCGGCGCGTCCCCTGGTGGCCATCGTCGCCGGCTCGAAAGTCTCGACCAAGCTGACCATCCTCGCTGAGCTTGCAAAGAAGGTCGACCAGCTCATCGTCGGGGGCGGCATCGCCAATACTTTCCTGCTTGCGGCCGGCAGCCGGATCGGCAAGTCGCTCGCAGAGCCGGATCTCACAGCCGAGGCGAGCAAGGTCATGGCCAGCCTCATGGCCAAGGGCGGCAGCGTGCCGCTGCCCATCGACGTCGTATGCGCCAAGGAGTTTTCCGCGACGGCGAAAGCCGAGACAAAAGCGATCCGCCAAGTCGCCGAGGACGACTTGATCCTCGACATCGGGCCCCAAAGCGCGCTGGCCCTCGTGCACATCGTGAAGAACGCCGGAACGGTGGTCTGGAACGGCCCGGTCGGCGTGTTCGAGTTCGACCAGTTCGGCAGCGGCACCGAGACGCTCGCTCATGCCATCGCCGAGTCCAATGCCTATTCGATAGCAGGCGGCGGCGACACGCTCGCGGCCATCGCCAAGTACGGAGTCACCGACAAGATCTCCTACATCTCGACCGGCGGTGGTGCGTTCCTGGAATTCCTGGAGGGCAAGACGCTGCCGGCCGTCGCGGCGCTGGAAGCCCGCGCCGCAGGCTAGCGACCACCTTGAGTCGCCGGCCCTTGTGAAACGGGCATGTAAGTTGCATCCTTGAGGAAGCGCCAGGCGCTGCAGAACTAAAAATCCAACGGAGGATTCGCCATGTCCCTTGCATCAATTCGCTCATTCAGTGGTGTTGTAGCACTCGCGTGCCTGACCTTCGCGGGAGGCGCGCAGGCACAGGACCTGATCCGAATTGGTGCTCCCCTCCCGCTTACCGGACCGCTTTCGCCGGAAGCGAAGAAATTGCAGAACGGCATCAACCTCTGGGTGGAGACGGCAAACAAGGCCGGCGGCGTGAAGGTCGGCGCGAAGCGCATGAAAATCGAGATCGTCTACGTCGATTACCAGTCGAACACGCCGCGCGCCGTGCAGGCCACCGAGAAACTCATCACGCAGGACAAGGTCGATTTCCTTTTCTCGCCGTTTGGTTCCGGCGCGGCCAAGGCGGCCTCCAGCGTGTCCGAGAAATATCAGATGCCGACCATCGCAGCGACGGCGTCCTCCGAGCAGGTGTATGACCAGGGGTACAAGTACCTCTTTGGCGTGTACACGCCCAACCAGACCCTGACTGAGCCGCTCGCCGACCTGGTCAAGAAACAGGCTGCGGGCGTCCAGCGCGTGGCGATTCTCGCGCGGAACGACCTGTTTCCGCTCGCCATCGCGCAGGAGATGGAAAAGTCGGCGAAGAAGCGTGGCATGAATGTGCTGTATTTCGAGAAGTATGCGATCGGCACCCTCGACCACGCTTCTGCCCTCAGCCAGATCAAGTCCCTGGCGCCCCATTGGATCTTCGCAACCGGCTACATGAATGACCTTATCCTGATCAAGAAGCAGATGGGCGATCTTGGCATCGAGGCGCCGGTGGTCACCATGATTGCCGGCCCGGCGTACAAGGAATTCGTTGCGGCGCTCGGCAAGGGAGCGGACAACGTAACGAGCGCAGCGTGGTGGCATCCGGCTGTTCGTTACAAGTCCAAGGACGTCTTCGGCTCGACTGAGAATTTTAACAAGGCCTTCAAGGACAAGTACGGCCAGGACCCGGACTACGGCGAGGGCTCGGCGGCCGTATCGGGGGTGGTGCTGCAACTGGCGATCGAGGCCGCCGGCTCCCTCGACAAGAAGGCCGTGCGCGATGCGCTCGCCAATATGAATACGACAACCTTCTTCGGCCCAATCAAGTTCGGCCCGACCGGACAGGTGGTGTCCCTCGATCCCCCCGTGTTCCAGGTCCAGAAAGGCTCGCAGGTCGTCATTCTCCCCGCGGCGATCAAGCAGGGCAGCCTCCAGCTTGGCGTGAAGTAAGCGGCCGGGGCCGCCAACTACCGGCCCGCCGCGCACATGCTCTACCTGCAGATCCTCGCCAACGGGCTCGTGCTCGGCGGCCTCTACGCGTGCATCGCTTCCGGCTTTTCGCTAGTGTGGGGCGTGTTGAACGTCATCAACATCCTGCATGGCTCCTTCATCGTGCTCGGCGGCTACCTCGCCTTTTACGCGTACGTCTTGCTGGGGATTCACCCGTTCGTCTCCATCCTGATCGCCGCACCGGTGTTCTTTGCGCTCGGCTATGCCCTGCAAAAGGGCATGATCAATCGCATGATCGCAGCGCCCGTGCTGCTCACGCTTACGCTCACGTTCGGCCTCGACCTGATGCTCTCGAACGCAATGCTTGCGGCGTTCACGGCGGACTTCCGCAAGCTCATCCTCGATCCGCCCTTGGGCATCCTCACGTTCGGCACAGTCGTCCTGCCGGTAGACCGCCTCATTGCCATGGTGCTTGCGCTGGGACTGACCGGCTTGTTGTATCTCGTGCTTTCCCGCTCGCGCATCGGCCGGGCGATCGTGTCGGTGCGCATGGATCGCGAAGCCGCCGCGCTGATGGGCGTCAACGTGAAGAGCGTTTACGCAATCACGTTCGGGCTGGGAGCCATGATGGCCGGCGCGGCGGGGCCGCTGCTGGCGATGATCTTCCCGCTCTCGCCGCTCACGGGCCCCGTCTATCTGGGCAAGGCCTTCGTCATCTGCGTGCTCGGAGGGCTCGGAAGCGTCCCGGGGGCGATGATCGGCGGCCTTGCGCTCGGGGTGGTGGAGAGCTTCGGCTCGCTCTGGATCGGACCGGAGCATGGAACGACCCTCGCGTTCGTGCTCCTGATCGTGGTGCTCCTCGTGCGGCCCGAGGGACTGCTCGGCCGAAAGGGGTATGCGTGAAAAAGAACGCCCTCATCGGCATCGCTCTGTTCTTCGTTGCCGCGCTGTTTCCGTTCGTGGGCGAGGCTTATTGGCTGCGGCTCGGAACGACGGTCCTGATGTATGGCGTGCTCGCGATGTCATGGAATTTCATCGGCGGCATGGCCGGCTACCCTTCCTTCGCCGTCGCGGCGTTCTTCGGGCTGGGTGCCTACTGCGGCGCAGTCGCACAAAAATTCGGCGTGCCCGCAGTGCTTGCGTGGGGCCTCGCTGGTGCCGGCGCGCTGGCCTTCGCTGCGTTGCTCGGCATTGCGCTGCTTCGCTTGCGCGGCCATTACTTTGCGATCGCAAGCTTGGTCGTCGCGGAAGTGCTGCGCGAACTCGTCAACTCGGCGACCGGCCTCACGGGCGGCGGCATGGGCCTCAACCTGCCGGTGCCAACGATGATTTCCATCGATGCGCAGGCAGCCTACTTCTTCTACGCAATGCTCATCCTGGTTGGAATCACGTTTGCCGCAACCCTGTTGACCGTCAATTCCAAGCTCGGGTTCGGCTTGCGCTGCATCCAGCAGAACGAATCCGCCGCCGACATGCTTGGAGTGAACGCAACGTTGTACAAAGTCCTCGCCTTCATGCTCTCGGGCGTCTTTGTCGGCATGGCAGGCGCCATTTACGCATCCTGGGTGCACTACATCGAGCCGCCCGACGTGTTCGACCTGCTCTATTCGGTCAAGGCGATCGTCATGGTGTTGCTCGGCGGGGTCGGCTCCCTGTTCGGCCCCTTGGTCGGGGCAGCCGTGTTCCTGCTGCTCGAGGAACTCGTGTGGCGCAGGTTCCTCGATGTGCATACCGGCGTGCTCGGCTTGCTGATCGTGCTGCTGGTCATGTTCCTGCCCAAGGGCCTGTTGACGCTCTCGCAACGTGCGCCTTGGGCGAGGAAGGCGCCATGACGTCCGCATCGCTGCTCGAACTGTCTGGCGTGACTCGCAGGTTCGGCGGCCTGCGCGCCGTGTCCAACCTCGACCTCTCCGTCGAAAGAGGCGAAGTCATCGGCCTCATTGGGCCGAATGGGGCCGGCAAGACGACCCTGGTCAATGTCATCACCGGCGTGCACAGGGCAAGTGCCGGAACCGTGCGGTTCAACGGCGAAGACATCACGCGCCTGCCGCCGTATCAGGTGGCGCGCCGAGGGATCGCGCGCACCTTCCAGATCGTGCAGCCGTTTCCCGAAATGACCGTCCTTGAAAACGTTGCGGCCGCGGCCATGTTTGCAGGGGCCGCGGGCTATGGCCGCGAAGCCAATGCGCAAGCGCTCGAGCACCTGGAGTTCGTGGGTCTGGCCAAATCAGCCAACGCCCGGGCCGCGTCCCTTACGCTCGCCATGCGCAAACGCCTCGAGCTTGCAAAGGGGCTGGCGATGCGCCCCAAGGCCCTGCTGCTCGATGAAGTGAACGCCGGGCTGAATGCGACGGAAGTCGATCATGCGCTCTCCCTGATCCGCTCGATTGCAGCCCAGGGAATTACCGTCCTCATCATCGAGCACCTGATGAAAGTCGTGCTCACGCTTTGCACACGCATCGTCGTGCTGCATCACGGTGAATTGATTGCCACCGGGGATCCGGCGAGCATCGTCAAGGACCAGCGCGTGGTCCAGGCCTATCTCGGACGGCGCTATGCGGCCGACAACGCGACGCCGGGGGCGCCGCATGGCTGACGTGCTGCTCAAGGTGTCTGGCGTGCACTCAGGCTACGCCGACGTGCCGGTGCTCTGGGGTATCGACTTGGAAGTCAATCGCGGTGAGATCGTCTGCCTCGTCGGCTCCAACGGCGCGGGCAAGACGACCCTGATGCGCACGCTCTCCGGCCTGTTGCCGCCGACCGCCGGGTCGATTGTCTTTGACGCGCAGGAGCTCGCTGGGGCGCTGCCCGAACAGACCTTGGGCGCGGGGATTGCGCAGGTACCGGAAGGCCGGCGGCTTTTTTCCGCCATGAGCATTCGGGACAACCTGCTGATGGGCGCCTACCTGCGCCGGGACAACGCGGTTGCCGCGGACCTCGAGCGCATGTATGCGCTGTTCCCGATCCTGCGTGAACGCCAGCACCAGCATGCCGGCACCCTGTCCGGCGGCGAGCAGCAGATGTGCGCGATCGCCCGCGGGCTCATGAGCGCGCCCAAGCTGCTGCTGATCGATGAGTTGTCGCTCGGCCTGGCTCCCGCGGTCGTAGACCAGCTTTGCGATACGTTGCGCACGCTGAACCGGGCCGGTCTTACACTTTTGGTAGTGGAACAGGACGTCGCGATCGCGCTAGACTTGGCCCAGCACGCATTCGTGATGGATACGGGCAGGATCGTTGGCTCAGGCGAGGCGAAGGCCCTGGCCAGGGACCCGGCGATTCGCGAGGCTTACCTCGGCGCCCTTTAGCGCCTGTTGCCTGGAAGCCGGTCGGTCAGACGCCCTTCGAAGGCCGGACCTCGATCCCGGCGATCCTCGCCAGTTCCTTGTGCACCCGGCTGACCCGCTCGACTTCGCCTTTGGCGGGGAAGCGCTCGTAAAAGCCTTCGGCGCGGAAAGCCTTGATCTGGTCGCGCCACGGGGAAAGCCGCTTTTCCCAACGATTTACGCGGCCTTCGACTGGCTCGGTGTCCGCATATGTCAGGTCGGCGCAAACGCGGATCATGGCTTTGATGGTGACCGGGCGCGTGACCATGTACCCCTCGTGACCCCAGGCGTCGTCCCAGACCCGCTCGGCCGCCTTCAGGAAATCGCGCAGCATCCCGTAATAGCGGCCGGCTTCCTTGGCGCTGCCGCCGGCGACCTGGATCTTTCGCCACTCGCGGTTGGTCCAGCGCTGCAGTTCGTTGAAGAGCTCGGCTTGAAGGATCCACTTGTCTTTTAGGCTGCGTCCGCCCAGGCGGTTGATCCGGTAGCGCAGCGGGCTGTCGCCCTCGCTGTACAAGGCCCCGACCATGCGCGAAGCGAACTTGCGGTGGGGCTCGGCCCAGGACACGCGCTCGTACAAGTCCACAAGGTGGCTCTTGTTGATGCGGGTCGGCGTCGAGTTGATGATCACGAACATCTCGGTGGCGAAGTCTTCGCTGCGGCCGTCGAAAATCATGCAGGGAACGTTGATGGCGGCGGCTTCATCCGGGCGATCGTCAAGGTGAAAGCGTAGCGCCGCCAGGCGGTGCTGGCCGTCCACGATCAGGAACTTCTTCTGCGGCTCGGAGAGGTGACCGACGCCTTCTACCCCTGCAGTGCGGAAACCGAGCTTCTCGGACGTGAAGAGAAGGACCGTGCCGGGGATCGGCGGCTGGGTGATCGCCGTCTCGTAGAAATTCTTGAGTTGCTTGACCTTGCCTTTTGACACGGCGCGCTGGAAGGCCTTGTCGCTGCGCTCGATTTTGGAGATGAACTGGGCAATCTCGTCGTCTGCGGAGATCTTGGCGGGGGCGATTTCCTCGCCCTCGCCGTAGAACCGGCTGATGAACTGAACTTTCCCGAGCAAGTCCTTGGCGGGGACACTGGCGAAGTAAAAAATGCCGTCCTTCTGGCGTATTTGCGTGGCGAGCACTTGTATTCTCCCCCTCCAGGTTGGGCGCGCTGCGGCGCCGACAGGAAATATAGCCGAGTTTTGGGGAAGCGGGTACTCCGGGAGCGCAAATTGGCAGGATTTATTTGCCTAGATCGGCCACCGGTGCGGCATTCCGGGCAATATCTATATACGGAACGCTATATTCACCAGCCGAAAGGCGGCCTCAGGCCCCGGCCAGGCGGGCAGCCTCTTTGGCGATCGATCCGTCAGGCCGGGCCACCTGTTCCAGCACCGAAAAGTGCGTGGCACCGGGCGCCACCAGCCGGCGTACCGTCCGTCCCGCCGCCGTCAGCCGGGCGAAGTAGTCCTCGGACTGGCGCAGCAATTCCGGCAGTTCTGCAGCGCCCACAGCCACTGTCACGGGCACCTCCGGCAGGGGAAGATTCGTTGGGGAGTTGGCGCCTGCTTCCGCTTCATCCATCCTGAGCGGGGCGTTCAGATACGAAAGCCGAATCGGTTCGAGATCGAAAAGCCCACTGATCGGCAAGGCGGCGGTCACCCCGGTTAACCCGGCGGCCATCGCCGTAAGGTGCCCGCCCGCCGAATGCCCGGCCACCACGAGCGACGTGCTCGCGCCGAATTCAGGCTTCAGCCGTGCGGTGAGCCAGCCTATCGCCGTCCGGATTTCGCCGACGATCTGGGTCATCTTAGCCGCCGGCGCCAGCGTGTACTCGAGCAGGGCCACGTTCAAGCCTTGCGCGAGCAGCCCTTCAACCACGAAGGCGTTTGGCTCCTTGTCGTTCAGCTGCCAATAACCGCCGTGAATGTAGGCCACCGTGGGCTTGCCGGCAGCCGGGGCATGGAAATAATCGAGCCGCTGCCGGGGTCCCGGTCCATATGCGCGGTCGCGCGAGACCTTCGATGTTGCGTACATTGCCAGGCTGCGGCGGTCCCGGTCGATCTTGACCGCGTCCAGGTCGCGTTCGACCGCCCGGTTGTTGTAAGCGGCGTCGAGCTGCGACTGGGTGAATCCGCGATAAACGACGCTCATGCGCGGGCCGGGTCCAGGACTGCCACAGCCTTGATCTCGATCAGGGCGCCGGGGCGAATCAGGCCGGCAACCTGCACACCCGTCGCCGCAGGGTAGGGCGGCCCGCCGAAGACCTTTTTGCGGACGGAAGCCGTCTGCGCGTACCCCTCAAGCGTCAGGTAGTAGTCGGTCGTTTCGACGACGTTCGAAAAATCGGCGCCGGCCGCGGCCAGGATGCGGCCCATCTTCTCGAAGATGTATTCCGTCTGGCGAACGATGTCGCCCGGTCCGATGAGAGTGCCCTTTTCGTCGGCGGCGGTCATGCCGGAGAGGTAGAGCAGGTTGCCGGCCCGGACACCCGGCGAAAAGGTGAACTTGTCGCTCCAGCCCGACGGCGGAATCACTGCTTCGTAGATTTTCTTCATGCCGGCCTGCGCTTGATGAGGTAAGTATGGAAACCGGCCAGCACTACTTCGTCACGCTGGTTCACGAGGCGCACGGCGAACCGGACGATGCCATTGGCCGGGTTGCTGGTCGGACGGCCTTCCTCCACTTCCAGGACCGGCGTGACGGTGTCCCCCTCCAGAACCGGTTTGAGGAACTTTCCGCCCTGTTCGAGGAACGCAACCATCGAGTCTTCGACGTGCGCCGACAGCGGCGTCGCGCCAAGCGCCGTCATCGACATCAGCAGCAGCCCGTGGGCGAGGGGCTTGCCGAACGGCGTCTTCTTCGCGTATTCGGCGTCGTAGTGCAGAGGATGCGCATCCCCGGTCATCTCGGCGAATTGCCGGAATGCGGCATGACCGAGCGCGTGGGTCGCTCCGGGAAATTGCCGCCCCGGCGTGAAATCTTCGAACCAGTACTGGGCGGCCATGACGCTACCCGGCTACTTGGGGCGAAGGGTCGACTTGCCGACCATGATCGGGCGCGACCCCGGCAGGTTCTCCACTTTCGCGACCACGTTGTCTTTAGGATCGAGCACCGTAACCTGGTCGTCGCCGGGGCACACGGGGCCCGTCCAGCGCACTGAAATCTGGCCGCGGTAGTAAAAGTCCTTGCCGTACTTTTCCAATGCCAGGTCGATCGCAGGTGCCATGTTGTGCATGCCGTGCGCAAGCGTCCCGCGAAACCCGCGCTTGATGCAGTAGTCATGGTCGTAATGCAGGATGTCCCAATCCCCGTTCAGCTTGCCGTAACGGTCGATTTTTTCCTGCGTCATGCGCACTTTGTGCTCGAGCGCGGCGGATTTGTCGTGGGCCATGGCTACTCCGGGACCGAGAATGTGTTTTCGACTTCGGCGAGCAGCGTGCCGTCGGCGCGAAGGTAGCGGCCCTTCCACTTGACGAACTTTCGCTCTTTTTTCACATACTTTTCCGTGACTTCGCCCGACAGCCGGATGTCGGTGTTCTCATCGCGCCAGATCGGATGATGGTAGCCGAACGCGACCTCGCACATGATGATGCCCTGGATCGGCGGGTACTTCTGGTAGAGCGTGGAGGTCATGTAGACACACAACACGTCCGGGGGGGCCGCTTTTCGCCCGTCGACCTCGTAGAGCTTCTCGTCCCCCTCGACCGCCTTGATGTACTCGTCGATGATCTGGGGCGTGATCGTAAAGCTCACCTCGGGCATCTTTGCGCCGACCTTGAACTCGTCGAAGCGCGTGCCCGGGGTGGCACCTTCCCTCACCTTCACTTCCGCGGGTCTGGTCATCTGGATTCCTCGAGGTCAGGGTCCCATTGTAGGAAAATTCCCTCTTCGGGAATTTTCGCCGCCATGGGATTTCACACTTTGGCGGCGCCGGGCCGCTAGGCGAACCGGTCACTCATTCTGGTATAAAAGGGCACGTCCCAACGAGAAGGATTCCCATGCTCCGCAGCACCAAAATCGTCGCCACCCTGGGACCCGCATCCTCCGACCCCGCCGTGCTCGAAAGGCTGATTCGCGCGGGGGTCGATGTCGTTCGACTCAACTTCTCCCACGGTACCGCCGACGACCACTTAAAGCGCGCCCAGCTGGTCAAGGATGTTGGCCGCAGCGTCGGCCGGACCGTCGGCATCATGGCCGACCTGCAGGGGCCGAAAATCCGCGTCGGCAAGTTCGCCGATGGCAAGATCATGCTCGAGAACGGCCAGAAGTTCATCCTCGACGCGGAAATCGAACTGGGCAACGCCGAACGCGCCGGCCTCGATTACAAGGAACTCCCGCGAGACGTGTCGGCCGGGGCGGTCCTGATGCTCGACGACGGCAAGATCGTCCTCGACGTGACCGCCGTGCGGGGAACGGAAGTGCACACGGTGGTCCGGCACGGCGGGACGCTCTCGAACAACAAGGGCATCAACCGCCAGGGGGGCGGGCTCACCGCACCGGCGTTGACGGCCAAGGACATGGAAGACATCAAGACCTCGGCCAAGCTCAATGCCGACTACCTCGCGGTGTCCTTCCCCAAGACCGGGGCGGACATGTACATGGCGCGCGAGCTCATGCGTGCGGCCGGCGGCAAGGCGCTGCTGATCGCCAAGATTGAGCGTGCCGAGGCGATCCCGGCACTCGAGGACATCATGCGGGCCTGTGACGGGATCATGGTCGCGCGCGGCGACTTGGCGGTCGAGGTGGGCGACGCGTCCGTGCCCGCTTTGCAGAAGCGCATGATCCGCATGGCGCGCGAGAACAACAAGCTCACGATCACCGCGACGCAGATGCTCGAATCCATGATCTCGAGCCCGATCCCGACGCGAGCCGAAGTCTCGGACGTGGCGAACGCGGTACTGGACGGCACCGACGCCGTCATGCTCTCTGCCGAATCCGCGAGCGGCCAGTTTCCCGTGGAAGCCGTCGAAGCGATGCACCGCATCTGCGTCGAAGCCGAGGCCTCGCAGCCGGTCAATCTCGACCAGGATTTCCTCAACCGCACGTTTACGCGGGTTGACCAGTCGATTGCGATGGCCGCCCTGTTTACCGCCTTCCATTTGAAGGTCAAAGCGATTGCATCGCTGACGGAATCCGGGTCGACCGCCCTGTGGATGAGCCGGCTGAACTGCGGCGTGCCGATTTATGCGCTTACCGCGCAGACCTCGACGCGTTATCGAGTTTCGCTTTTTCGCGATACCTATCCGCTGGTCGTGAAGTACGTCGGCCACGATCGCGAAGAATTGCTGCGCGAAGCGGAGAACGTGCTGATTGCAAACGGCGTGGTGAAGGACGGCGACCTCATCGTGCTGACGATCGGCGAGCCGATCGGCAAGGCCGGCGGCACAAACACGATGAAAATCGTCCGCGTAGGCGACAGCAAGAAATAGGAGGGAAGGGGGGCTCGAGGCCGCCCCCCTCACAGACCCCTGGCTGCGCTATTTAATTAGGAGCGCGACCTTCGTAGAGGTCGCGGCCGGCGACGAGGGCGCGGATCTTGGCGTCGGCCATGTTCCGCTTGAGCATCCAGAACCCGCAGTCCGGGTGGATGTAAGTCACGCGGCCGCGGCCGATCACCTTCTCGGCGCGCTCGATCGACTTCGCAATCTGGTCGGCCGATTCGACGACGGTGCTCTTTATGTCCACCACGCCGAGCCCCATGCCGATCTGCGGGCGCAAGTCCTTGAACACGGCGAGTTCCTCCGCGGGACGATGCGCGTTTTCCATGACGATGTGATCGACATGCAGCGCGTTCAGGTACTTCATCAATTTGCCCCAATTGCCGCGCTGTATGCTTTGCCCGCCGTAGTTGCCGAAGCACAGGTGCACCGCGGCCTTGGCCGTCTTGGGCACTGCGTCCAGCACATGGTTGATCGCCTCCGCAGCCCATTTCCACTCGTCGGGATGGCCCGGCAGGTTGGCTTCATCAAGCTGGATGACATCGGCATTAAGGTACTTCACCTGTTTCGCGAGCGCTTCGGCGATGCCCATCGCGAGCTTGGCCGGGGACTTGTAGTGCTTGTCGAGCAGCGTCTTGGCCAGCATGTGCGGGCCGGTGATCGTGAACTTGAGCGGCTTTGCGGCGAGCCCCTTGGCCCGTGCGCAGGCCAGCGGCAGGTCGAGCGTGCCGCCGCCGATCTTCCCGTCCACCAGGCCCGGGGGGCGGGTCCGGAAGCGCATGCCGGAATCCTTGCGGTACATGAACAACTCGTCGAAGCTGATCTCCGTGCGCACGCCTTTCATCGGCCGCACGAAGTACTCGATCATGCCGTTCGTTTCGGGATGGTTCACATCGAACCGGTAAAGCTCGCCGTCGCACACCAGATCGATGCCGGCCTGCTCCTGCGTCCCGATGACGACACGCGTGGCGTCGATCAATGCCTGCTCGGAGGGCAGCGCGACGAGCCACTCGGGAATCGGGTACGACCCGACGACGGTCGTCTTGATACGGGGTGGCTTGTTCACGGACATTTTCTCCAGGTGGGTGCGGCGGATCTCTTGGGCTCCAGCGCGCGCCGATTATAATCAGCCGGGCTCCCGCCCCTCCTACGAATTCACTTCGCGGATGAACACGATGACTGCACTGCCGGACCGTTTCGAAGACATTGAAGCGCTCGAAGAGTTCATGACTGCGCCCACGCCTGCGCTGGTGCGCGACCTCGCCGGCCTTTCGGGCGACATCATGGTGCTTGGCGTCGGCGGCAAAATGGGGCCGACGCTTGCGCGCATGGCAAAGCGCGCCGCGCCCACCAAACGCGTGATCGGCGTGGCGCGGTTTTCCGAAAAGGGGTTGCCTGAGCGGCTCGAATCGCAAGGCGTCGAGTGCATCGCCTGCGACTTGCTCGATCGCGCCGCGCTCGAGCGACTGCCTGCCGCGGCGAACATCGTCTTCATGGCGGGCCACAAGTTCGGCGCGGCCGGCAATCCGGATTTCACCTGGGCGATGAACGTGGGCGTGCCGTTCATGGTGGCGGAGGCGTTCAATGCCTCGCGGTTTGCAGTGTTTTCAACCGCATGCGTTTACCCGTTCGCGGACGTAACGAGTCATGGCGCGCCCGAATCGACGCCGCGCCTGCCCCCTCCCGGCGACTACGCAAGCTCCTGCGTCGGGCGCGAGATGATGTTCGAGTACGCGTCGCGTAAGTACGCAACGCGCACGGCGCTGATCCGCCTGGAGTACGCAATCGACATGCGGTACGGTGTTCTCCACGATGTCGCCACGAAGGTGTTCGCCGGCCAACCGGTCGACGTCACGATGGGCCATGTCAACGTAATCTGGCAGGGCGAAGCGAACGAGCAGGTTTTGCGACTGCTGGCGCATGCGACCACGCCTGCTTGCGCCTACAACGTCTCCGGCCCGGAAGTCATCAGCGTGCGCTGGCTGGCAACCGAGTTCGCCAAGCGATTCGACAAGAAGGCCGACGTCACTGGCAAGGAGGCCCCGACCGCGTGGCTGGTGGACACGGCCCAGTCCCAGAAAGTGTTGGGTGCACCGCGTGTTCCCTTGGCGAGGATGATCGACTGGGTCGCCGAATGGGTCGGACGGGGCATGCCGAGCCTGGGCAAGGAAACGCATTTCTCGTCCCGCGATGGGAAGTACTGACGCCCTCGCGGCCAGCCCATGAGCGCGCTGACCGAGATCCGGCTCGGGCCGGCGCACATCCCGGGCGGCGTCGCGCTTTGCGTCGAGGCGCGCTGGAACCAGACCGCGGACGACTGGCGCACGATGCTCGAACTCGGCGAAGGGTTCGGCCTCCAGGATGCGGCCGGCACACTCGTGGCGACCTCGCTGGCGCTGCCGTTCGACACCGGCGGATTCGGCTGGATCAGCATGGTGCTCGTTACGGAACATTGGCGCCGCAAGGGCCTCGCTACGCGTCTCATGCAATCCGCAATGGATGCGCTGGCCAAGCGTAAGCTCGTCGCCATCCTCGATGCAACGCCCGCAGGACGCGAGGTATACCGGTTGCTCGGCTTCCAGGACACCTGGGGCATCGAACGCATGCAGTGCCTCGAGCCGCCTGTGTTGCCTCCTTCTGCCCACCCTGGCGTGCGTCCCATGAGGAATTCGGACTGGGACGCCGTCTGCGCGCTCGACCGAAAGGCATTCTGCGCGGACCGGACCGAGTTGATCGCCGCGCTAAAAAAACGCCTGCCCGATGCAGCCCTGGTGTTCGAGCGGTCCGGGCGCATCACCGGCTTCCTGCTGGGGCGCGATGGCCGCCTGGCCAACGATCTCGGTCCCTGCGTGGCGGACAGCGAGGAAACGGCAATCGCATTGCTTCATTCCGCATTGTCGAAAGTGAAGGCGCCCGTGTTCCTCGACATGCCTGCACCCCATGCGGCGGTTGGAACCTGGTTGCGCTCGGCCGGTTTTACATTGCAGCGGCCTTACAGCCGCATGCTGCTCGGGCGCAACCAGCCGTTCAATGAGGTGTCGCGCCTCTTTGCGATCGCCGGGCCGGAGCTGGGCTAAAAAGCGGCCTGAGGAATCGCCGGTTCAGACGAGCCGGTTGAACCACGTCATCGACATCAGGGCGGCGATGAGCGAAAGGAGCGCGCCCAGCCCGGCGAACAGCGCCGTCACCTCCATCGTTTGCTGCTTCTCGAGAACGAGCTTCGCGCTCAGGCGGCTGTAGATCTTCTTGAGGTCTGCCGAGTTGCCGGCGCGAAAATATTCGCCGCGTGTGGTGGCCGCAATCTTCTTGAGCGCCTCTTCGTCCAGGCGCACGCGCATGGACCAGCCATTGACGGTGAGCGTTGCCCCTTCGGGCGTGCCGACGCCCACGGTAAACACGCGCACGCCATGCTCGGCGGCAATCGTCGCCATCGCGGTCGTCTCCGGCCCCATGTTGCTCTGGCCGTCGGACAACAGGACGATCACGGCTGACCCGTACGAGCCGGGGGCGACCGGCTTGAAAGGCTGGGCCCCGGCTACGGGATAGACGCCGCCCGGCGGGAAGGGCGGCTTACCCGAAATGATCTGCTCGGCATCGATGCGCGCTTCGGGCAAGAGCGTGGCGAGCGAAATGATGATGCCGCTTCCGAGCGCCGTGCCGGGTTGGAGCTGGAAGCGGTCCAGCGCCTGCAGCACGCTTTCCCGGTTGTCGGTGGGTGACTGCGCGACGGCTGCGGAGGCTGCGATGGAAACGAGGCCGATGCGGACCTGGCGCGGTTGCTCGGCGATGAAGGCCTTGGCCGCCGCGCGGGCCGCGGTGATCCGGTCGGGTTTCATATCGGCGGCGCGCATGCTCCCGGATGCATCGACTGCCAGGATGATGGTCTCGATGCGGGCCGGGAGCATCAACGCCGCCTGCGGTCGCGCCACGGCAAACAAGAGCGCCGCGAGTCCGAGGAACATGAGGATCGGCGGAAGCGCACGCAGCAGCCAGCTGCGCGAACGCTGCGAGACAGCACCCAACCCGGAATACTGCTGCGCTCCGCGAACGGCGCGCGCGCGCTGCCAGAGGCCCACGCCGGCAATGAAAGGCAGGAACGCGAGGAGCCAGAGCATGCCGGGCCACTGCAATGAAACCGACGCCGGATCCACCACCACCATGGCTAAGTGGCGACGACGTGCGCCGTTGCGCCGGCCAGGTTCGCCCCGGCCGAGAGCTGGCTGCGCTGCTTGCGCATTCGCGCGAACCGGAGGAGGGCGCCATCCAACGGCTCGGACGTCGTGAGTTCGAGGCAGTCGACTCCGGCTTCCGAGAGCCCCTCGCGCAATGCCTGTTCCTGGTCGGCGGCGGCTCTCTCGAAGCGTTTTCGAAATCCGGCATCGTGAGTGTCCACAAACAGCTGTTCACCGGTCTCAGCGTCCTGCATGACGATCATGCCCAGGTCCGGCAGCGCGCGTTCGAGCGGGTCGCAGAGCCGCACGGCGACCACCTCATGGCGGCGCGCCAGCAATTCCAGCCCGCGATGCCAGCCGGGCTTGCTCACGAAATCCGAAATGAGGAAGACTACCGAGCGGCGCTTGATCGCGTGCTGCGCGTGCTTGAGGAGCTCGGCCAGGTCGGTGTCATGCGGCGCGCCGCTGGCGGATTCAGGCGCTTTTGCACGCATCATCCGGTCAAGCAGGTGCAGAACATGAAGACGTCCGCCCCTCGCAGGGATTGCGCTCTCCGATTTCGTCCCGGTTCCGCGATAAAACACCGCGCCGACCCGGTTGCCCCGCCGCGTCAGGAGCCTTGACATCACCGCCACCAATCCGGCCGCGAGCATGCGCTTTCTCACCGCCTGCGAGCCGAAATCGAGCGAGCCGCTGAGGTCGACGAGAAACCATGCGGCCACCTCGCGATCTTCCTGGAACTCGCGCACATGCGGGGTCTGCAGGCGGGCCGTTACGTTCCAGTCGATGTAGCGCACATCGTCTCCCACCTGATATTCGTGCAGGTCCGCGAAGTCCATCCCAAAGCCACGAAAAAGCGTTCGGTAGTCGCCTTGCAGGACACCCTCGAGCCGTCGGATCACCGTCCACTCGAGCCTGCGCAACAGGCGCTCGGCCTGGTTGTCCGCGCGGATCCTCGGCGCCTTGGACTCGGCTGGCGAGACCATGCGACTTTAGACCGGAACCTGGACGTGCGTGGCGAGCGGTTTTTCCGGCTTGGCGACGGCTTTGAGCACGCGCATCACGATCGCGTCGGCGGTGAGCGCGTCCGACAACGCTTCGTACGACAACACGAGGCGATGGCGCAGCACATCGGGAACGATATCGGTGACGTCTTCGGGCAACGCGTAGTTGCGGCCTCGCAGGAAGGCTAACGCGCGCGCGCCTTCAATGAGGTGGATGGTTGCGCGAGGGCTTGCGCCGAAGGTGATGTACGGCGCGAGATCCTTCAGGCCATACCGGGCCGGGTCTCGCGTTGCCGCGACCAGCTTGACTGCGTAATGCACCAGGCCGGGATCGACATAGCATTTGCGGCACTCGGCCTGCAGTTCCCTCAGTTGCTCGGTCGTGGCCGCCGCCGTGACGTGCTCGGCCGGCCCGGTGACGCGCTGGACGATCGCGAATTCCTGTTCCTCGGTCGGGTATCCGACCAGCACCTTCATCATGAAGCGGTCGACCTGCGCCTCGGGCAACGGATAAGTGCCTTCGGTCTCGATCGGGTTCTGCGTGGCCATGACCAGGAACGGCTCGGGCACGTAGTGCGTCTCGCCCGCGATGGTGACCTGCCTTTCCTGCATGACTTCGAGGAGCGCGCTCTGGACTTTCGCCGGGGCGCGGTTGATTTCGTCGGCCAGCAGCAGGTTGGTGAACACCGGTCCGAGCGAGGTGCCGAATTCGCCGGTCTTCTGGTTGTAGATGCGCGTGCCGATCAGGTCGGCCGGCAGGAGGTCCGGCGTGAACTGGATGCGCTTGAACTGCCCCTGCACCGCGCGCGCCAATGTCTTCACCGTGAGTGTCTTGGCCAGTCCTGGCACGCCTTCGACGAGCAGGTGGCCTTGCGCGAGGATCGCCACGAGGACGCGCTCCAGGAAATGGTCCTGCCCGACGACCACGCGCTTTACTTCGTAGAGCACCTGCTCCATGAGTGAGGCCGCCCCTGCCGACCTGTTCGTTCCACCCTGTCCTGTCCAATTCGTCTGGTCCACCTGGTTCTCCTAGAAAGGCGGTATGCCGACCGCCGCGCCGGCGCTCTCGATGGTTGCCGCAAATCCAATCCCGATAAAGGTGCCTGCCGAAGTCGGATTGAGCAATGCGGTCACGATGCCGATGACCTCGCCGTTCATGGTGACGAGCGGGCCTCCGGAGTTACCCGGATTGGCGGCCGCGTCGAACTGGATGAGGCCCTTGAGCACGCGCTGGCCTTTCTCCGAGCGGAATTCGCGGTCCATGCCGGAGATCACGCCGGCGGACACCGACGGGCCGATCCCGAATGGGAATCCGACGGCGACCACTTCATCGCCCGGTTGCAGCCGCGCCGTCGACCCGAGCGTAGCGGCCGGCAGGTCGTCCGGGATCGACTTGGCCTTGATGACTGCAAGGTCGTTGTCGTATTGCGCACCGATGAACTCGGCCTCGGCTTCGTGCCCGTCGTAGAAAGTCACGGTGACGCGGGTGGCCCCTTGTACGACGTGCAGATTGGTGAGGATCGTTCCGTTGTCGATGATGACCACCCCGGTCCCCACCCCACGCGCTTCGGCGCCGCTCTTGGGATCTTTCGGGTCGTCGTAATAGCCGCGCACCCGGACGACCGCCTCCCGCACTGATTCGGCGGCCTTCGCTGCGCGTGACGGGAGCGTCTTGTTCTCGAGCGTGTGCAGGACCGCTGCGTCGATGTCTTCCTGCGTAAGTTGACGCGAAGGCGAGTGCGAAAAATACAGGCCCGCTCCAATCGCGGCCGCGACCAGGGCGCCTGCGCCAAAAGTGAGCGCGCGCTCGTGTCTGGTGCAGAACGCGCGGGACCGGCCCATGGGCTTTGGCGGCGGGGCGGGCGCCTCGGCCTCGGGCGAGGCCGCCAAGGCAGGCGCGACGGGGTCGCGCTTGGCGCGCGATCCACTGCTGCTGTACAGCGCTGCTCTTCTCATCTGCCCGAAACTATCATGGCGATTGGAAACGAACCACCGGGCGAACCACTTTCACGGCGCGCCAGCGGTGCTAAAGTCGGCGGACTTTTCCCGGGGTGGAGACCTGCGCGTGCGCTTCATGTGGCCCGACCTGCTCTGGCTGTCGCTCATCCTGCCCGTCCTGGTCGCCGCTTACGTGTACGCCCTGCGCAGGCGGAAGCGCGAAGCGATCGCGTTCACGAACGTAGCGCTTGTTCGATCCGCCATCGGACGCGGGCAGCATGTGCGCCGCCACCTGCCGCCGGCCTTGTTTTTCCTCGCGCTCACGGCCGCCCTGCTTGCCATGGCCCGGCCGACCGCGGTTGTCACGTTGCCTTCGCAGTTCCTCACGATCATCCTGGCGATGGACGTATCGCTGTCGATGCGCGCCACCGACGTCGAGCCCAGCCGCATCGCCGCCGCGCGCGAGGCGGCGAAAGCCTTCGTCAAGGAGCAGCCGCCCGACGTGCGCATCGGCGTCGTCGCCTTCGCCATGCAGGCAGCGCTGGTGCAGAAGCCGACCCGCGACCACGACGAGCTCGACGCCGCCAT
>JANXRZ010000238.1 GCA_025352885.1 Pseudomonadota bacterium
TGGCGACGATGTCCGCGAACGCATCGACATCGCCAAGCGCGAGGTCTACGAAGCCGATGCGATGCTGCAGACCGGCAGCGGCGAAATCGTTTCCGCGAATGCCTATCTTTCCGCCCGGCCGATCGTCGATGCGCTGAAAGCGGGCGCGCAAGTTGTCGTCACCGGGCGCACGGGCGATCCCTCGCTCGCCCTCGCGCCGTTGATCCACCATTTCGGCTGGGGCTACGAGGACTGGGCGAAGCTCTGCATCGGCTCGACGGCCGGCCACCTGCTCGAGTGCGGCTCGCAGGTGACGGGCGGCTATTACTACGACCCCGGCTTCAAGGACATCCCGGATCCGGCGAACATCGGCTTTCCGATTGCGGAAGTGAGCGCGGATGGGCTCCTCGTGATCACCAAGGCTGCGAACACCGGCGGCGTCGTCAACGCGCAGGTGGTGAAAGAACAACTCCTTTATGAGATCCACGACCCGGCGTTCTATATCACGCCCGACGTGACGCTCGATTTTTCCGGCGTGACCGTGCATGAGATCGGGCCTGATCGCGTGGAAGTGCGCGGCATGCGCGGGCTGCCGGCGCCGCAGAAGATCAAGGCGACCGTTTGCTTCGAGGGCGGGTGGATAGGCGAAGGCGAGATTTCGTACGCCGGGCCGAATTGCCTTGCGAGGGCGCGCGCCGCGGCGGACGTGCTGCTCGAGCGCCTCCGGATGCGCAAGCTCGACGTGCAGCCGCGCATCGACCTCATCGGCGTCACCAGCGTGCATGGCGGGGACTCGGGCGCCGGGTGGCGCTCCTTCGACGGCGCGGAGCCGCAGGATGTGCGGGTGCGCCTGGCCGTGGCTTCCCGCTCGCAGGACGATGCGGACCAGGCCGCGCGCGAGGTGCTTGCGTTGTACTGCTGCGGCCCTGCGGGAGGAGGAGGCGTGCGCTGGAAAACCACGCCGCGCATTCGCACCCAGTCCTACCTGCTGCTGCCGGCCGACTTGTCGCCGGGCTCGAGCGTTCGCACGGCCGCGGAGATCGCGCCATGAGTGCAGAGGACTTCGTCGAAGTCCCGCTCCATGGCGTCGCGCATGGACGTGCAGGCGACAAGGGTAATCGCCTCAACGTGAGCGTGATGCCTTACGACAGCGATGCATACGCGGCGCTCGGCGAGCAGCTGACCGAGGCGTGCGTGCTCGCGGCCTTTGCGCATCGCGGCGCCACGCGCGTGAAGCGCTACGACCTGCCGCTGCTGCCCGCCTACAATTTCGTCATCGAGGACGTGCTGGAAGGCGGCGTCAACGGCAGCCTCAATCTCGACGGGCATGGCAAGAGCAATTCGTTCCTGCTGCTGGCGATTCCCGTGCGCGTAAAAAAAAGATGGCTTAAAAAGGAGACGGCATGAAAAGGAGAACGGCAATTCGAATCACGGCGCTTGCGCTGCTGGCCGCGGGCATGTGGTCGGCGACCGTCTTTGCGCAAGGCAGATTCCCGGAGAAATCCGTGCGCATGGTCGTGCCGGCGCCGCCGGGCAGCGCGCCGGACATCCTCGCGCGGCTCCTCGGCCAGAAGCTCTCCGACATCTGGGGCCAGCCCATGGTCGTCGACAACGTGGTCGGGGCCTCGGGCAACATCGGCACCGACCGCGTCGCCAAGGCCCCGGGCGACGGTTACACGCTGCTCTTCAACACGATCGGCCCGATCGCCGTGAACGTAACGCTGTTCGGCGACAAGCTGCCCTACGACCCGCTCAAGGACCTCACCCCCGTGAGCCTTGTCACGAAGATGCCGAACCTGCTCACGGTGAACCCGAACGTGCCCGTCAAAAGCCTGAAAGAACTCATCGCCATGGCGAAGAAGGAGCCCGGCAAGCTGCGCTACGGTACCGCGGGCCCGGGCACCACGCAGCATCTCTCGGGTGAACTGCTGAACACGCTCGAGCACATCAATCTCGTCGCGATTCCCTACAAGTCGAGCGCGCAGATGACGACCGATGCGATCGGCGGGCAGATCGAGGTGCTCTTTCACAACGCCCAGCCGCTCTTGCCCCATGTGAAGGCCGGCACGCTGCGGCCGATTGCGATCACCAGTGCGAAACGCTCGCCTACGCTGCCCGACATCCCGACCATGAGCGAAGCAGGCGTGCCGGGATTCGAGATCACCGCGTGGTTCGGGGTGATGGCGCCGGGCACGACGCCGCAGCCCATCGTGCAGAAACTCTCGGCGGACGTTCAGAAAGTGGTGGCCATGCCCGAGATCCGCGACCGCATCCTCGCCGATGCCAGCGAGCCGATCGGCAACCGGCCGGAGGAGTACGCAGCGTTCATCCGCTCGGAAATCGCCAAGTGGCGGGTGGTGATCAAGCAGGCGAACATGAAGCCCGACTGAGCCGGGCTGAAACGCGCTAGCGGAAGGATCCCGTCGTGCGCGTGCGCGGCGGGGCGCCCACCGGCGGCGTGGTGCTGATCCCGACCGGCGGGGCCGTGCTGATGCCGATGCGCGGGATGGGGGATTCGCCGACCACGAAAGGCGTGGGACGCACCGGTATCGCGCCAATGACGTGTTGCGGCAGGAAGACATAACCGTCCCCGACGCCGTACCCGGAGCCGTAATCCATTGCGGCTACGCCGCTGGAGGAACTCGAGCGGAGGTTTTCGCAATCGACGCGCCGCTGGTCCACGCAGCGCTGGTAGGCCGCAGCCTGACGGTTAGCCTGGTCCGTCTCACGGGTGTCGCGTGCCGGGCGCGTGCGCTGAGTGCCAAGCTGGCTGCCCAGCGTGGGGGCCCTTGCTTCCCGTTTCTTGTCCGCGGCAATCGCGCGCTTGGTTTCTTCGTCGGTCGTGTAGACGGAGACGCGATCTTCCACGGCCTCGACCTTGCGCTGCGCGGCCGGAGGCGGCGGCGTATTCGAATACGAAACGACGCCGCGATCATCCGTCCACTTGTACATCTGCGCGCCGGCCGGAGCGGCGGTGGCGAGGATTGTGCAGGCCAGCGCCAGGCGAATCGGGAAGCTCGGGGTCAGGATCCGTTCCATGTCTCCAAGCGTACACCCGGTGAGCGCCGGTAGTTGTAACCGCCTGTAAGATGCGCGTTCCAAAATGACGTTATTCACGGGAGACGACAATGAAAAAGCCAATCGCGGTGCTGGGCGCAGCGCTGCTCCTTGCAGCCGCGCCGGGTGCCTTTGCCCAGGGCGCCAAGGCGGCCCCGGACGAAACCGAAGGAATGTCGCGTGCGCGGCTCGCGCGCATCGCGCCGGCCCTCAAGGAGCAGATCGACAGGAACGTCTTTCCCGGCGCTGTCACGATGGTCTCGCGCAACGGCAAGCTCGTTCACTACGAGGCGCACGGCTACATCGATGCCGCCAAGTCCAAGCCCATGCCGAGGGATGCGCTGTTCCGGCTGGCGTCGATGACCAAGCCCATCGTCGCCACGGCGGCAATGATGCTGGTCGAGCAGGGAAAGATGAACCTGCACGAGCCGATCTCGAAATGGCTGCCTGAGCTTAAGGACCTCAAGGTCGAGACCGCGAACGGCGATGTCGCGCCCACGCGGCCGATCTGGGTGCAGGACCTCCTGCGCCATACGGCGGGATTCGTTTATGCGGGCGCCGCAAAGTCGGCGCGCATCAAGAAGCTCTACGAGGACGGCAACATCGAGGCGCGCGAGACCGACATCACGGGCGACGAGATGCTGAAGAACCTCGGGCAGATCCCGCTTGCGAACCAGCCCGGCACCGTCTGGGAATACGCGATCACCAACGACGTCCTCGGCCTGCTCATCGAGCGCGTCGCCGGCAAGCCGCTGGATGCGGTGCTTCGGGAGCTGCTGCTCGATCCCCTGGGCATGAAAGAGACGACGTGGTGGATCGAGCCCTCGAAAGTGCCGCGCATTGCCGAGGCGCTCGATTCCGACCCGCTCAAGGCCACGATGCTCAAGTCCTACCGCATCTATTCCAATCCGCTCGGCAAGAGCTACTTCAAGGGCGGCGCCGGGCTCGTCGGCACGGCTTCGGACTACCTCAAGTTCGCGCAGATGATGGTCAACGGCGGCACCTACGAGGGCAAGCGGTACCTGTCTAAGAAAACCGTCGAGCTCATGCTCTCGAACCACACCGTCGGCATGAGCGGGTCGACCATCGCAACGACCGGTCCCGGATATGGCCATGGCCTCGGGTTCGGCGTGCGTCTCGATGAAGGCATGGGCTGGACGCCGGGCTCCAAAGGCGACGCCATGTGGGCCGGCGCCTGGGGCACAAGCTTCTGGATCGACCCGAAGGAGCAGCTCGTCGGCGTGTTCATGTCGCAGGCGCCCTCCACTCGGGTGACTTCGCGCATGCTGTACAAGGACCTCGTGTACGGCGCGGTAATGCGCTAATTGGCGAAAATTCGTTTCGTATATCCAAGCGGCGGGCGGCTGTCAGGGTAGTTCGTGTACCGGTACCGGTACATCCAGCCCAAGCCGCCTGCTTCCCGGACGTCTAGGCCGCAGGCCGCGGGCACCACTTTCCGAGCAACTCCGACTTGCGCTCGGCAATGGCTTTCCAGGCCGGGTCGGCGGCGGCCTTGCGGTACCACCCGCGCGCAGCATCGAGGTCGGCCGGCTCGGTCGCGCATTCGTCGATGAGTCCAACGTAGTACTGCACATCGGCGGCGCCTGCCTGTGCTTTCGCTTCGAGCGCGGGCAGCACGAGCGAAGCCGCGGCCGTGTCTTTCTGCTCGACGATCACATTGAGCAGCGCGGCAAGTCCGCGCGAAGCCGAGAGGCGCAGGCGCTTCGAGACCGCATCGTCACCTGACGAGCGCTCGATCACCTTGAGATACTGGTCGGCCGCCGTGGCGCGATCCGGTGAGCCACCGCGTCCGTGGCCCGTGGCGTAAGCAACGTCCAGCAGCGCCGGGCGATCGCCGTTCTCCGCCAACACTTTCCCGTCCTGCATCCAGCGTTCGGTACCGGCCGGTTGCGCGCCCTGCCCCTTGGTCCACCACTGGGACTTCGCCACCGTCTGCTTGACCGAGTCGTACTGAGCTTCGAAGGCGGTAGTGGCCGCGGTCGCCGCGGCGTTGCCATTTTTCGCAAGCGCCGATAGCCGGCCGAAGGCCCGCGCCCGCTCGGTCACGCCTGCGGGCGAGGTGAGCACCGTGATGGCGGCACTCGCCGGATCCTGCGCCGGCACCGTAGCGACAGGCGCGGGGAGAAGGGGTGCCTCAACGGTCGCGTGCGGTTGCTGCACGAAATAGACGAACGCAAACACGAGCGCCGCCACGGCCGCGCTACCTGCGCCTACGCCCAGCCACGTGCGCGCCGAGCGTGCAGAGGGCAGGGGCGAGGGCGTGAGCGGACGCGCGACCGGTGTCGGCATCGGCAGGGCCACGGGCGTGAGCGGCGTCTGGCGGCCGGCGATGCGCCCATGCGCCATTTCCTCCGCAGTCCACTCGCCTGCCACGTTGAACTCGCGCGCCTCCGCACCGCCCGCCGTTTCGAGCAGCCGGTCGACCGCGGCGAGTAGCGTGTCATGCGGCAGGCTCGACAAGGCGGGCGCCGTATCGAAGGCCTTGAGCACCTGCACAAAGGTGTTTACTTCGCCGACAATCGCTTCGCTGCAGCCGCGCCCGCAGACGAGGCCTGCGGCGGCGATTTTCTCCGCCATGTACCCGAGGCTGAAGAGGTCCACGCGGTAATCGAGCTGCTGCACGGCGTCCGGCGAGCCGCTCTTGCGGTCGGCCCGAAGCGCCGACACGAGCAAGTCCGACTGGTAAGGCAGGCGCTCCTCGGGGTCGATCACGAGGATCTGCGAAAGCGGCATTGCATGCGCCACCGAGAACGCGAAGTCGATCAACTTCAGCTGCTCGAAGCCGAGCTCGACTCTAGGCTCCCCGGGCGACACCGGGTCGCCGTCCTCGCGCCCGTAGGGGATGCAGATGTTGTCTTCCTTGATATCGCAATGGACGATGCGGTTCTCGTGCAGCTCTTTGAGCGCGACGAGGCACGCGCGCACCAGGCGCAGGAACATGTCGACGCGCTGGAAAGGATGCGAGAGCGTGGCCGTGTCCGTGTAGCGCGCTTTCACGCGCAGCCAGTTGGCGATCGTGATTCCCGCATCGCAGGTGAGCACCTGCTTTGCGGCTTCGTTTTCCGAGATGAGGTGGCGCGCCTGCACGACGTGCGTGAAGCGGCTTTGCTTCTTGAGGAATTCGCGCAGGAAATAATTCTCCCGCTCGGCCCAGTAGCGGTAGTCGTACTTGTGCCCGCGGCGATCCTCGAATTCCTTGAACACCTTGGAGAACTGCACGGGCTCGGTGTCCAGGCGCTCGACTTTCACATGCGCGCAGTCGACGATCGTCTTCGCGCCGCGATCGAACACCTCGCTTGGGAGAGGGGTAGGCACCGGCCCCAGGCGCGGCTCGATCCAGTGCGCGCCCGGATCGGTGTCCTCCGGGCGGTCAGAATTCCAGCGCTTAAGCGAAAGGAGGGCCATGGCTATTCCGTCCGCGCGATGCGAAAGCCGATGCGGTTGTCGTGGAACCCGGGCGTGACGGCCGCGCGTGCCGCCGACCGCATTGCGCGCGCAGGGGCCTGCCATGCGCCGCCGCGGATGATGTGCGAATCCTGGGAGATGCAGGCATGCGAGCAGTCCGCGACCCACTCCCACACGTTCCCGTGCATGTCGTGCAATCCGAATGGGTTCGGCGCGAAACTGCCGACGGGCGAGGGGCGCCGCCCGTCCCAGCGCGTGCCGCAGTCGTTGCAGTTGGCCGCCCCGGCGCGCGCCTCGTCGCCCCACCAGTAGCGCGCGTCGGTTCCCGCGCGCGCGGCATATTCCCATTCGGCTTCGGTCAGCAGGCGATAGTGCTTGCCGGTGCGGCGCGAAATCCACGCGGCGTAGGCTTGCGCGTCGTCCCAGCTCACGTCGATCACAGGCTGGCGGCCGCGGCCCCAGCCCGAATCGCGATTGCGCCGGCAGCCGCCCGCGGCCACGCACGCATCCCATTCGCCAAACGTGACCTCGAAGCGCCCGACCGCGAGCATGTAGTCGATCGTGGCCGTGGCGCGGGGGTCGGGACTGTCGCCCATGATCGATTCGCCCGGCGGCAGCCACACGAGTTCCGGGCACTCCGCGCAATCGCGAAAGACGGTGCCGAACTGCGGGGGCGATCCTCCGCGCCGCGTGCGGCCTGCAGTGACGAGTTTGGACTGGCTGGCGGCCGCCTGTCCCGCCGCGCGGGCCGCGGCCTCGCGCTCGACCGCCTGCTTCGCGTTCGCTTCCTTGATGGCGGCTTCCTTCGCAGCCGCTTCACGAGCGGCGATCTCACGTGCGACCAGTTCGCGCTCGGCTTCACGCACGGCTGCCTGACGCGCGGCTTCCTCGCGCTCCACGGCTTCCCGCTCAGCAGCGATGCGTGCATTTGTCGCCTTGGCTGCGGCCGCACGCGTAGCGGCTGCCCTCGCGGCCGCTCTTTCAGCCGCTCGCGCGGCTGCGCGCCGCGCCGATTCGCGAGCTGCGGCTTCGCGCGCGGCCGCCTGCCGGGCGGCGGCTTCCCGCGCCGTGGCTTCCCTCTGCGCCTTCTCGGCCGCGAGTGCGCTTGCCCGGGCGCGCCGCCTTTCCTCGGCTGCCGCGCGGCGACGCTCCGCCTTGTCCGGAGTAGTGTCCATCGAGCGCGACGGCTCCGCCTTAGGCGCTTTCTCGGGCTTGTTTTGTTTCGATGCGGCAGGCGGCGGCTGCGGCGTTTCCGTCGGGTCGATCACCGACTGCGTCTCGGCAAAGGCGACATGCGCGCCGGCGAAGAGGCTGAGGAGGAGGACCGCGATCACCGCGCCGCCGACCATCCAGCGTGACAAGCCCCGGAACCAAGGCCGGCGCATCACGAGCAGGGCACTGGCATCGTCCTGGCTGCCGTTGGCTTTTGCCGCGGCGGTGAGCGAGCCGCAGATCGTCTCGAGGGAAGCGCGCTTGGCAAGGCCGTTCGAGACCAGCGCGCTCATCTGCTCGTCCGAAACGAATTTGTGCACGCCGTCGGAGCACAGCAACAGGAGATCGCCCTGGCGCAGGTGCGCCTTCACGACCGGCGGCACGCCGACCGCGCCTGCGCCCACCATGCGCGCCGGATCGCCGGGGTTGCCATTGGAAGGCGGCTCCTGCCCAAGCGTCGCGTAGGTCTGGTCGATGGTCAGTTGCCGCATCGTGTAGGTGTCGTTGTGCGGGGTCAGCTGGTAGACGCGGCAATCGCCCACGTTGAGCACATGCGCCACGCTTTGCGAGGGGAACCACGCTGCGGCCAGCGTTGCGGCCCCGGCCTGCTCGGTGCGGCGGGAAATTGCGTTTCGCACCTCCGCGTCCGCGCGCCCGATCCACTCGACCAGCCGCGCGGGATCGCAGTAGACCGCCTTGGGCGCCTGGGCGCAGTGATCGAGCAGCACGCTGCTCGCGATCTCGCCATGCGCGCCGCCGCCTACGCCATCCGCCACGCCGACGAAGGCCGGCCGGTCCGAAGAAGGCACATGGCTGCAGCAGTCTTCGTTGCGGGCATGCGAACTGCCGGTCATGGACGCGTAGGCCGCGCGCAAGCCGCTGCGCCACGTGCCCTGCCTGCGCACGACAGGCGTCTGGCGGCGCTCCAGGCCCGGCAGGCCCCGGACCGGCGTTTCGGCGTTCAACTGTCTTCCTTCACAGGTCGAAGAGACAAGCGCACGGCCGGCGAGTTCGCCCATTTTTCGCCGAGCACGATCTCCTGGCCGAAGCGCCAGACGAACCGCTCTGGAAGCGCCTCGTTTGCGGCCGTCGTTCCGTTTCGCCCGACTGCGCGGTTGAGGATGTGCGCGCCCGCGGCGTCGATCGCCTCGATCACGAGGTGTTCGCGCGAGACGCCCTGGTTGGCATCCGGCACGACGTAGTCCTGCGCCGAGCCGCGCCCGATCGTGAAAGGCACCTGCAGCACGTCCTTGCGCGGGCTGCCGCTTGCATCGACAACCGAGAGGACGGCGAGGGGCGGCTTGCCGGCCGCCGGCTGCAAGCCGCTTGGCGCGACCGTGTTCGATGCGGCCGGCGCGACTGCTGGCGCAACCGGAGTCGCAATTGAAGGTGCGACCGGTGTCGGCGTCGCGCCCGGCGCAGCGCCCTTGCGCAGGATGCGCGCGCGGATCGCGGGATACCGATCATGCGACGACTCGCCTTTGTCCCGGCCGAAGCTCAGCACGGCGCCGTTCGCAAGTGCGATGCGCGCGCCTTGCCGCACGCGCTCGCCATCGACCCAGGTGCCATTGGTTGAGTGATCGACGAGCCACAGCTGCTGGCCTTCGCACTGCAGCGTGCAATGGCGCGCGGAAACGTAATAGCCGGAGATTTCCACGTCCGCGCCGGAGGAGGAGCCGAGGACGGCCGGGTAGGTGTCGACGTCGAGCACGCGCGTGCCGTTCCAGCTGCCCGCATCGGCTTGCTTCGCATCCTGCACCGAGAGTTGCAGCCGCGGCCCCGCATTGCGCGTGGCGGATTCGTCGGCCGGTGAGAGCGGCACATCCGGGCGCGCAGTTTCTTTTTTCACTTCCCAGCGCCCGTGGAGGATCACGCGGTAGGGCGGCACGACCGACTGGTTGAGTGCCTCCTCGAACGGGTCGGTCTCGGCGAGCACTTCGGGCGCGAACTCCCGATCCAGGCCCAGGAACTGGTCGACGCTCACGTGCTGGCCGACGGCGCCGCCGAGCAGCTTCTTGACCCAGTACACGCGCGATTCGGGCGAGAACTCGTGGAGGAACTGGGCGAGCTCCGCTTCACCCTGCCGGTCGGCGACGATCTCGATGTAATGGAGCACGAACACTTCGTTCGAACCGATCTCGAGATGGGACACCAGGTCCTTGCGAAGGAAAGCGCCGACGCGCCGCTCGACCGCATCGCGGATGGGCGAGTAGCGCGTCGCGGTCGGCCTTACCCGCTCCTCGGTGGACCGGTCGCCATCGGCGGGGCCGATGTCCGTGCGCTCGAAGGCCGAGCTGATGCTTCTCCAGAGTTTGCTCATGGCGTGCCTCTCCTGTATTCGATTTCGATCTTGTGTGCGGGCTCCTGCGTGCCCTTGAGTTCGATGCGGCAGTCCGGCACCGTGCCGAAGGACGCCTTGAACAGGCGCACATGCGGCTGCAGGCTGGTTTGCGATACGAGTTCGCGCGAAATGAAGATGCGCACGGTCGCCGCGCGGTGGTCCTGCGCGAGGAACCAGAGGTCGACGAAATCCTTCATCTCGACAAGCACGCCCGGCCACGTCCCGCGGAAGACTTCCACGTCCATGCCGGTGCCGTCCGACCGTGGAAGGCTCATGTCCTGCCCCCTGTTTTTTCGGGGGTCGCTGTTTCGGCCTTCACCTCCACTTTTACGGCGGGGGGACGCAGGCGCGCCATGATGCGAAAGGCAATTTCTGCGCTGACATTCATCTCGTGGTCGCCGGGGGACTGCACCTTGCCCGCGTTCGGGCCCGAGCGGTACCAGTTGCGCTCGGTCAGCACCGCGATCGCCTTGTTGAAGTTCGGCTGCCCGTCGTCGGTCCGGAAAGCCGCGACGTACCACTTGTACGGCTGTTCGTGGCTGCACGAGGCGACGAGGTCGGTGCGCTCGCTGCGAGTCGCGCCCTTGGGTGCGCCGGCGCATTTCTGGCGGATCTCGCTGAGCGTGATGCCGTCGTTGCCGTAGGGCGGCGTGCCGGTCTTGCCCGCGACCCAGTCGATGCGGTTGCAGGTCGCTGCGTCGTACACGCGCAGGCAGGCGCCGTGCGCGGTGCCCGAGCGCGAACCGGCCGGCGTGCCGTATCCCTTGTGGCTCACCATGCCCTGCACGATGAAGGCCGCATCCGGCTGGGGGATCTCGATCTTCACGGGATCGGCAAGGTGGAACTGGTGGGCCGCGAGTTCGAAGGGCTGCGCGTTCGCATCCGAAATTCGATCGACGAGGTAGGGCAGGCGAAGGCTCTGCAGCCCGTTGGCCGCCGCGGCGAGCCTTGCGATCATCCCGGCCGCGCCGACCGGCGTCGTGCGTGCGTTGCCCTGGCCCCAGCCTTCCGATTCGATGTACACGATGCGGCGGTTGTGGCACTTGCGCCAGCCGCGGTTCGGCCCCGTGCCCTTGTAGAAGTCCCCGCGGCTGCACGCTGCGGCCACTGCGGGGTCGAAGCGGAAATCGCGCATGAGCTGCAAGTCCGCCGGGCGGGTGGGCGAGGCGGGCTCGGTCAGCAGGCGGCCGTACAGGATGGACGCACCCAGCGGGCGGCGCGTGGTGTCCTTCCTCACGCGGCCGGTGTCCGGATGACCGAAGAGCACGTTGATGCGCCCGCAGCGAAAAGACGCGTCCTCGCAGCCCTGGTCCCAGCCGTATTGCAGCGCGGCCTGCTGGATGGCCTGCGGGCGCTCGCAGTTCGTCCAGCCCTTGTCCGCGCAGAACATGCGGTTGAGGAAGGCCACCGAGTCCGAGCTCTTCAGTTCGTCCTGCAGGCGCATGAAGGCCGGGGAGACCTTGTCATTGAGGACTTTCGCGCGGTACTTCGGCTCGCGCAGGAATCCCGTGGCCATGATCGGCTTGATGATCGAACCGGGCAGCGCGTCGGTAAAGAGCGCGTGGTTCAGCAGCCGGTCGGGCTCGTAATGCGGCGTAGTCGGCAGGTTGGGGCACTCCTTCGCGTTGCGTCCCGGGCCGTCGTACTGCTGTCGGAAGCACTCCGAGTGCGCGCTGCCCAACGCCTCGATGCGCCCGCTCGGGATATCGATCACCGCCACCGCGGCCATGCGCACCGCGGCCTTCTCGTACATCAGGCGAGTGAAGTCGCCGAACGCCTTGTCAGTAGTGAGGCCGAGTTTCGCGCACGCCGCGGCATCGCCCGAATAGCAGGCGCTCGTGTCCTGCACCAGGCGCTGCGACTCCGGGTCGATCGTGAGGTGCACGTTGAAGCCCGCGTCGACCTTGTGCTTCATGCGCTGCAGTTGGTTGGGGCCATGCGCGGTGGCCACGGGTTTGGAGGTGGCCTTTGTGGCGCCTTCTTCCGCGGGCGCTTCCGTATAAGCGCGGAACAGGTCCTTCCACGGCAGGCGGATGTTGTCGAGATCGCTCAGGATGATGTCGAGCGATTCAGGGGGCGCATGCGCCGCTTCGGCACGCGACTCGCCTTTGGTTCGCTCGCTGCGCTCGAAGCGGACGCCCGAAGTGCGCAGGAAGACGCCGGTGAGATTTTTTTCGTCCGTCTGCGCAGGCCGCATCGCGAGGCACGCCGGGCGATTGCTCTGGCGCTTATCGGTCACGAAGAGCAGCGGCGAATTCGGCTGCGTGCCGCCGTAATAAATGCAGCCCGGCACGCCGCCCCAGGGATTGCGTTGCTCGAGCACGCGACCGGGCACCTTCACGGCCTGGTCCGGCGCGAAGTGCGCCGCTGCGACGCTTTTGGTCGTGAGCTCGCGCCACGCGAGGAGGCCGAGCAGCCGGCCGTCGCGCGCCGCAAGCTGCCGCGCAGCGCCCAGCGCTTCGCGGCAGGGGACCTTGGCTGCGCGGATGCTTTCGGTCCAGCGCGCCACGTCGACGACGTACACTTCCTCGAGCACGCCTTCGCGGTTCTTGCGCCGGTCGCCGCTCATGTCTTCCAGCCGCGTGTTCACCGTACGCAGGTGGCACGCGAGTTCATCCACCGGACCGACGCCTGCGCAAGGGTTCGTGGTGCGGCGCGAGGATTTCTCGCGCTTCGCGTCTTTAAGCGGATCGGCACAAAAGGCGAACTCGTCGCGCACCTGCTCGGCGGTTGGTGCCTCGTACCCGCGAACCGACTTGACCGGCACAATGGCGCGCTCGAACGTGCGCAGGGCCGCGAGGCGCTGGCCGTCCAGGTAGACGCTGTTCATCGGCCGCTCGATGAGCGAGCGCCCGGCCCACAGGAATACGCCGAGTGAAAGCGCGATCAGCACGAACACGCCGAGCGCGCGCTGCAAGAGCGACGCCCGCTGGGCCTGCGCCACGGGAGATTCGCCTGTCATCCCGTTCTCCGTGGCAGGCTGATGGCCAAAGCCAGGAAGAAAGTGTTCGCAAGCAGCGACCACGCGCCGAAGCTAGCGAACGGGAAGGTGAT
>JANXRZ010000011.1 GCA_025352885.1 Pseudomonadota bacterium
CATGGGGACGGTGCCGGCGTGCCCGGCGAAGCCTTCGACTTCCAGCGCATAGCGTGTCGCCCCGTTGATCGCCGTGACGGCACCGACCGGGAAACCCTCGGCCTCCAGCACCGGCCCTTGCTCGATGTGAAGCTCCGCGTAGGCGAGCACCTCCGTCCGTGCACGCGCCGCCTCGCCGATGCGCGACGGGTCGAGCCCGAAGCTGCGCATTGCCTGCGAAAGCTTGACGCCCTCCTTGTCCTGCGCATCCAGCACGTCCTTCTTCAAGGTGCCCGCCACGGCCCGGCTCCCGAGGAACGTCGTCCCGAAGCGCACGCCCTCCTCGTCCGAAAATCCGATCACTTCGATGGCGAAAGGCAGGCGCTTCCCGCTGGCGTTCAGGGCGTGCACGCATTCGATGGCGGTGATCACACCGAGCATGCCGTCGTAGCGCCCTGCGTCGCGCACAGTGTCCAGATGCGAACCGAGCATGAGGCAAGGCAGCCCAGGCTTCACGCCCTCATAGCGGCCGAGGCAGTTGCCAATGGCGTCCAGCTTGGCGTCCATCCCGGCTTCCCGCATCCAAGCGAGGACGAGTTCGTTCACCGCGCGTTGCTCTTTCGAGAGATAAACCCGAGTCAGTCCGCCCGGCAACTCCGAGTGGCGAGCGAGCGCGTCGACGCGCTCCATCACGCGGCGCGCCGAAATCCGTCCCGCGCCGGCCCCCTCAATCGTCACGGGCGCTGCGCCCGTTTTAACACCACGTTCGCGAGCACATTCACACCGGGCACAGTGCGTGCGAGCGTCGCGTGCTCGTTGTTGTTATGCGTGATGCCGTCCTTGCAGGGCGTGAAGATCATCGCGGTAGGCGCAACGCGGGCGACGAAGTAAGCGTCATGCCCGGCCTGCGACGGCAGGTCGAGCGAGGCGATGCCAAGCTCACGCGCCGTGTCCCTCACCAGCCCGATGCACTCCTTGCTGAAATCGTCCGCGTTCCACATCCAGCTATCGAGGACTTTCATCTCGGTGCTCGAGCGCTTCGCCGCCTCGGCCATCGCGGCGTTGAATTCGGCAAGCATCTGGTCGGCGACCCTCGGGTCCTCATGGCGCACGTCGCCGGTAAACTGCGCCCAGTCCGAGAGGATGCCGCCCTTGTTCGGCCACGCGACGAGGCGCGCCGCAGTGCCTTTGCCCTCGGTCGCATGGTGCTTCCAGCCGACATCTTTCACCGCGACCGCGAGCATCGCCGCGCCGACCAGCGCGTTCTTCCGCTTGTCCATTGGCCAAGGACCGGAATGCGCAGTCTCGCCCTTGATCTCGATAATGAATCCGTGCGCGGTGTAACCATGCGTCACCACGCCTACGTCGATGCCTTTCGCATCGAGGATCGGGCCTTGCTCGATATGCAGCTCGAAATAGGAATCCAGCGCCCGTCCACCGACCGGTGCAGGTCCGGCGTAGCCAATGCGGCTTAACTCGTCGCCGAACCGCTTGCCGTCATCGTCCTTTCGGTCGAGCACCCAGTCGGGCGTGTACACGCCTGCGAATGCGCCCGACGCGATCATCGGCGGGGAAAACCGCGCGCCCTCTTCGTTCGTCCACGACACCACCTCGATCGGGCGCCGCGTCGAAATGCCGTGGTCATTCAGCGTACGCACCACTTCGAGCCCCGCGAGCACCCCGACGATGCCGTCGTAGCGTCCGCCGTTCACCTGCGTATCCAGGTGGCTGCCGATCACCACCGGCGGCAGGGAATCGTCCGTGCCCGAACGGCGCGCAAAGATGTTGCCGACACCATCGACAGTGACCGAGCAGCCGGCCGCCTTGCACCAGCCGACGAATTCATCGCGCATTTCCTTGTCTGCATCGTTCAGCGCAACGCGGGCGAGCCCGCCCGGGCGCCCCAGGCCGATCTGGGCAGAGCGCTCGACCGACTTCCAATAGCGGCTTGCGTCGACGGAAAGGGCTGGAAGGTGCGGGGCGTTCATGAGGTCTCCCGGTGAGACGCTGGTCGTCTGAAACTATATCGCACCGGCGAGTAGGGTTCCGGCCCATGAGGGCCAGCGAACAGACGGGGTTCGCGGTGCTTCCTACCATCGAGCTTCACCAACCGGAGCGCACGTCGATGAGCATCGTCAGCCGACAGGATACGCGGGACGCATTGGACGCCACCGTGCCGCTTCAGATGATCCGGGAATTCGAGCACGAATCGCTGCGCTGGCCGCCGCATCTTGACCATAAGGCGATCGTGGGCAGGCTCGTGTCGATACGCGAAGCGGCCCCTTATTATCGTGCCGGGCTCGGTGATCTCGAACGCCTGCTCACCGGCGTCGAGGAAATGACTTCCGTGCAGTTGGCGGCCGCCGTCCTCACGGCGCTCGACTGGATCGAGGACAATCCCGGCCACGACTTCCTGGCCGAACGCCTGCAAATCATCGCGGTGAACCTGAAAAA
>JANXRZ010000250.1 GCA_025352885.1 Pseudomonadota bacterium
CCTCGCGCGGCATCGAGGACATCTATGAATTGACCTACATCCGCAAGGACGGCAGCCGCTTTCCCGCGGTCGTGTCGGTGACCGCTCTGCGGGATGCTCAAAATGCGATTATCGGCTACCTGCTGATCGGCACGGACAACACGGCGCGCAAGCAGGCCGAAGAAGCGCTGCTCAAGGCGGGCGCCCTGCAAAACGCGATTTTCAACAGCGCCAACTTCTCGAGCATCGCCACCGACGCGAACGGTGTCATCCAGATCTTCAACGTCGGTGCCGAGCGAATGCTGGGCTATACGGCCGCCGACGTGATGAACAAGGTCACACCGGCCGACATTTCCGATCCGCAGGAAGTGATTGCGCGGGCCGCGGCGTTGAGCCTGGAGCTGGGCACCACGATCACGCCCGGATTCGAGGCGCTCGTATTCAAGGCTTCACGCGGCATCGAAGATATCTACGAGCTGACCTATTTCCGAAAGGACGGCAGCCGTTTCCCCGCGATCGTCTCGGTCACGGCGCTGCGCGACGACGAAGACACCATCATCGGCTACCTGCTGATCGGCACGGACAACACGGCGCGAAAACAGGCCGAAGAGGCGCTCCTGAAGGCCGGGGCGTTGCAGCGCGCCATTTTCAACAGCGCGAACTTCTCCAGCATCGCTACCGACGCGAAAGGCGTGATCCAGATCTTTAACGTGGGCGCCGAGCGCATGCTCGGCTACACGGCCGCTGAAGTCATGAACAAGATCACGCCCGCAGACATCTCCGACCCGCGCGAGGTGATAGCGCGGGCCGAAGCGCTGAGTCTCGAATTGGGCACTACGATCGCCCCCGGGTTCGAAGCGCTCGTGTTCAAGGCCTCGCGAGGCATCGAGGACATCTACGAGCTGACCTACATCAGGAAGGACGGCAGCCGGTTTGCGGCGATCGTCTCAGTGACGGCGCTCAGGGATGCCAACGAGGCCATCATCGGGTACCTCCTGATCGGGACCGACAATACCGCGAGGAAGGAAGTCGAGGCGACCCAGGCGCTGCTCGACCAGCGGCTTCGCGACCAGCAGTTCTACACGCGCTCGCTGATCGAGTCGAACATCGACGCGCTGATGACCACCGACCCCCAGGGGATCATTACTGACGTGAACCAGCAGATGATCGCCCTCACTGGGCGCACGCGCGACGAGCTGATCGGCGCGCCGTGCAAGAACTTCTTCACCGACCCGGGCCGCGCAGCGGCAGCAATCAAGCGCGTTCTAACCGAGAACAAGGTGAGCAACTACGAGCTGACGGTGCGCGCGCAGAACGGCGAGCAGACCGTCGTTTCGTACAATGCGGCGACCTTCCACGACCGCGACAGGAAGCTCCAGGGCGTGTTTGCCGCCGCGCGCGACATGACCGAGTTGAAGACGATCGAGCGCGCGCTGCAGGAAAAGAACCTCGAGCTCGAGCATGCGAGCCGCATGAAGTCGGAGTTCCTGGCCACGATGTCGCACGAGCTGCGCACGCCGCTGAACGCGATCATCGGGTTCTCGGAGGCGCTCAAGGACGGGCTCATCGGCCCCACGAGCGACACGCAGCAGGAATACATCAGCGATATCTTCAACAGCGGCCAGCACCTGCTTTCCCTGATCAACGACATCCTCGACCTCTCGAAGGTCGAGGCCGGGATGATGGCCCTCGAATTGGAGCAGGTGGACCTGAAGGCGCTGCTCTCCAGCAGCCTCACCATCGTCAGGGAGAACGCCGCGGCGCAGAACATCGCGCTCGACCTCGATATTGCCGACAACCTCGGCGCGCTCCAGCTCGACATGAGGAAGACCAAGCAGATCGTCTATAACCTGCTCTCGAACGCGGTGAAGTTCAGCGCAAGCGGCGGCCGGGTCACGCTGCGCGCAAGCCGCGTGCCCAGGGCGAGCGTCGGATTGCTCCCTGGCTCGCGGCCGGTGCACAGTTTCCCGCTTGCAGACAACGAGCACAACGACTTCCTCGAGCTCTCAGTGGAGGATTCTGGCATCGGGATCTCGAAAGAAAACGTGGCCAAGCTCTTCCAGGCTTTCAGCCAGATCGACAGCAGCCTTGCGCGAAAATTCGAAGGCACGGGCCTCGGCCTGGCGATGGTGAAGCTGATGGCCGAACTGCACGGCGGCTCCGTGGCTGTGGCAAGCGCGGAAGGCGAGGGGGCGAGGTTCGTCGTCTGGCTGCCGGTTCGCGCCGGGGTTGTGGAGGACCGCAGTATCACGCTCGGCGCGCGCCTCACGGCCATCGCCGAGTTGAAGGAGCGAATCGCGCTGGTGGTCGAGGATGACGAAATGGCAGCCGACCTCGTGCGCCTGCTGCTCGAAGCGGAGGGTTTTACGGTCCTGGTCGCGCCAACGGCCGAGGAGGCGCTGCTCCTGGCGCCCAACCAGGCGCTCAGCCTGATTACCCTGGACATCAGGATGCCGGGCATGGGGGGCTGGGAGTTCCTGCGCCGCATCCGCGACATCAAGACGCTCGCCCATGTGCCGGTCGTCGTCATTGCTGGCTTGTCGGACCCAAACATCTCGCTGAGCGACGGTGCAGCCAGCGTGCTGCAGAAGCCCATTTCGCGCGCCCAGCTCAAGTCAACGCTGGCCGACCTCGGCCTGCAACCCAGGAAGGGCCAGACGCTGAACGTCCTGGTCGTCGACGACGACCCCAAGGCGGTCGAGGTGATCGCCGCTTTCCTGCCGGCGCCGACCTACACAGTGTTGCGCGCCTACGGCGGAGGTGAGGCGATAGGCATGGCGCAGCGCCTGCGCCCCGATCTCGTGCTGCTCGACCTGATGATGCCGGAGGTAAGCGGATTCGACGTGGTCGATGCGTTGCGGCGCACGCCCTCCACCGCGGCCATCCCGATCATCATCGTCACGGCCAAAGACGTTACTCCAACGGACCGGTCCGTTCTGAAGGACAATGGGGGCGAGGACATCCGCGTTGTCGAGAAAGCGGGGTTCAACCGAGTGGGCTTCGTTAACGAGGTGAGGCGCGCACTGCACCTGGCCTGAGGAAAAAAAGTGGCACGCATCCTGGTCATCGAAGACAACGCAGCCAACATGAAGCTTGCGTGCCTCTTGCTCGAAAACGTCGGCCATGTGGCCCTGACTGCCGTGGACGCTGAGATCGGGCTCACCGTTGCGAAGGACGAAAAGCCGGACCTGATCCTCATGGACATCCAGCTGCCGGGGATGGATGGGCTGGCCGCGACCAAGCTGCTCAAGGCGGATCCCGAGACGGCGCACATTCCGGTGATCGCGCTGACCGCGATGGCCATGAAGGAAGACCAGGAAAAAACCCGCGCCGCGGGGTGCGACGCCTATATCGCCAAGCCATTGCGCTACAAGGAATTGCTGGCGGCGATAGATGGATTGCTTGCGAGGAGCGCTTCGCCATTGACCTGACGACGAACCGCATAACCGCAAGCTGTTGGAACTGCTGCTCAAGCCGCAGGGCTATCTTTTGCAGAGCGCTTCGAGCGGCGAAGAGGCGCTCGCCCTGGTGGCGCAAGATCCGCCCGATCTGATCCTGCTCGACATCATGATGCCGGGCATGGACGGCTACGCGGTGGCCGCAGCGCTCAAAGGCAGTTCCGCAACGCTCAACATCCCAGTCATCATGGTGACAGCACTGGTCGACCGGGCGGCGCGGCTGGCCGGCTTGCAGGCCGGTGTCGAGGAGTTCCTCACGAAGCCCGTGGACCGGGCCGAGCTGTGGCTGCGCGTGCGCAACCTCCTGCGCCTCAAAGCCTACGGCGACCTGCTGCAGAGCCACGGCAAGGTGCTCGATGGGCTCGTGCGCGCGCGCACCGCAGACCTCGAGCACCTTGCCGTGGCTTTGCAGCAGGTCGCCGTAGGCTTTGAGGCGCAGCAGGTTGCGCACACGCAGCCACAGCTCGGCCCGGTCCACGGGCTTCGTGAGGAACTCCTCGACGCCGGCCTGCAAGCCGGCCAGCCGCGCCGCCCGGTCGACCAGCGCTGTCACCATGATGACTGGGATGTTCAGCGTCGCCTGGTTGCCTTTGAGCGCCGCGGCCACCGCGTAGCCGTCCATGCCCGGCATCATGATGTCGAGCAGGATAAGGTCGGGCGGATCCTTCGCGACGAGGGCGAGCGCCTCTTCGCCGCTCGAAGCGCTCTGCATAAGATAGCCCTGCGGCT
>JANXRZ010000150.1 GCA_025352885.1 Pseudomonadota bacterium
AAAAAATCTGTGGCTCCTCGACCTGGGATCGAACCAGGGACCTGCGGATTAACAGTCCGACGCTCTACCGCTGAGCTATCGAGGAATTGGGACCGGCATTCTACAAAATTAGGCTTCGGCGGGCAATCTCAAGCCTTTAGCCCTTGAGCACTTTCGCAATCGAATCGGCCGAATAGTCGATGTTCGCCATGTTGAGCGCCGCGCAGCAGATCCGGCCGCTTTCGAGCGCGTAGACACCGAATTCCTCCCGCATGCGCACGACCTGCGGCTGGGTCAGCCCGGAATACGAAAACATGCCGTTCTGCTTGAGGATGAAGCTGAAGTCGGCGCCCGGGACTCTCGAGTGGATCTTCTCCACCAGCAGGTGGCGCATGGCGCGGATGCGCTCGCGCATCTGGCCGAGCTCTTTTTCCCAGAGCGTCCGCAACCCGGCATCCCCCAGTATCTTCGCGATTACGTGGCCACCGTGGGAAGGCGGGTTCGAATAGTTGGTGCGCACGAGCCGCTTGATCTGGCTGAGCACGCGCGCGGCTTCGTCTTTGCTCTGTGTGGCGACGCTCATTGCGCCGGCGCGCTCGCCGTAGAGCGAGAAGGATTTCGAGAACGAATTCGACACGAACACCGGGAGGCCCGCCTCGGCGAAGCGGCGCACGGCTGCGCCGTCGGCATCGATACCTTGACCAAAGCCCTGGTAGGCGATGTCCATGAAAGGCACCAGCCCACGCGAGCTGACGATCTCGAGGACGGACGTCCACTGGTTGGGCAACAGGTCGACGCCGGTCGGGTTGTGGCAGCAAGCGTGCAGGACCACGATCGAGCCGGACGGAAGCTTGCGCAGGCCGGAGAGCATCGCATCGAAGTCCACGCCGTGCGACTTCGGGTCGTAATAGGGATAGGTATCCACCTTGAACCCGGCCTGTTCGAACAGCGCGCGGTGGTTTTCCCAGCTCGGATCGCTGATGTAGACGCCGGCATCGGGCGCCACGAGCTTGAGCAGGTCGGCGCCGACCTTGAGGCCTCCGGTGCCCCCCAGTGCCTGGGCAGTGACGATCCGGCCTTCCTTGACGCCCGAAGATTCGGCACCAAAGACGAGGGACTGCACCGCCTTGTCGTAGGCGGGCAGGCCGTCGATCGGCAGGTAGCTGTGCGGGGCCGCCTGCTCGAGCATCAGGGCTTCCGCCTTTTTTACGCACTCGAGCAGCGGCACCTTGCCCGCTTCATCCGTGTAAACACCAATGCCCAAGTTGACCTTTTTGGGATTCTTGTCGGCGTTATAAGCCTCGGTCAGACCCAGGATCGGGTCGCGGGGCGCCAGTTCGGCGCGGGCAAGCACGGAAGAAGTCATGATCGTGAAGTGGATTTCGAGGCCGCCATTTTAGCGCGCTGCAGCGCGAATCTGGCGCCGTGCTTGGGCTGCGTGGGACAATAGGCGTTTTTTCCGCACAGGACCATGGCCAGCGTTCCAAGATCGGATCCAACAGCGAAGTCTGCAGCGATTCCCGCGGTGCCTGTGCCGCCGCACGTGGTCATCGACGGGGTAGCCGTCCCCTCCGAAGTGGTCGCGTACGAGCCGCGGACGGTCACCTATCCCGGAAGCCCCTTCAAGCTGAACCAGCCGTATCCGCCTGCGGGCGACCAGCCGAACGCAATCGCACAGCTGGTGGAAGGCATCAGCGACGGGCTGGCTTTCCAGACCCTGCTGGGCGTTACAGGATCCGGCAAAACCTATACCGCCGCGAACGTAATCGCCCAGCTCGGACGCCCGGCGATGGTGCTCGCGCCAAACAAGACCCTGGCTGCCCAGTTGTATTCCGAGATGCGCGAATTCTTTCCCGAAAACGCGGTGGAATATTTCGTCTCTTATTACGACTACTACCAGCCCGAGGCGTACGTGCCTTCGCGCGATCTCTTCATCGAGAAGGATTCCTCGATCAACGAGCACATCGAGCAAATGCGCCTGTCGGCAACCAAGTCGCTGATGGAAAGGCGGGACGTCGTCATCGTCGCGACAGTCTCGGCGATCTACGGCATCGGCGACCCGTCCGAGTACCACAACATGATCCTGCACCTTCGGACGGGAGAGAAATATTCGCAGCGCGACGTGATCCAGCGGCTGGCCACGATGCAGTACGACCGTAACGAAATGGATTTCCGGCGGGGGACGTTTCGGGTGCGAGGGGACGTGATCGATGTCTTCCCGGCCGAGCACGCCGAGCATGCGGTGCGCATTTCGCTTTTCGATGACGAGGTCGAGTCGCTCACGCTCTTCGATCCTCTCACCGGGCATACCTTGCACAGCTTGTCGCGCTTCACGGTGTACCCGTCGAGCCATTACGTAACGCCGCGGGCTACGACCCTGCGCGCGGTCGACGCGATCAAGATCGAACTGGCCGAGCGCATCAAGTTTTTCCTCGACGCAACGCGTCTCGTGGAGGCGCAAAGGATCGAGCAGCGCACGCGATTCGACCTCGAGATGCTGAACGAGCTCGGGTTCTGCAAGGGCATCGAAAACTATTCCCGGCACCTGTCCGGGCGAAAGCCGGGCGAGCCGCCGCCCACGCTGATCGACTACCTGCCGAGCGACGCGCTCATGTTCATCGACGAGAGCCACGTGACGATCGGGCAGCTCGGCGGAATGTACAAAGGAGACCGCTCGCGGAAGGAAAACCTGGTCGAGTACGGCTTTCGGCTGCCAAGCGCCCTCGATAACCGCCCGCTGCGCTTCGATGAATTCGAGAAAGTCGTCAGGCAGACGGTCTTCGTTTCTGCCACGCCGGCCAATTACGAGAAGGCGAACTCCGGCCAGGTCGTCGAGCAGCTGGTGCGGCCGACGGGCCTGGTCGATCCGCAGGTGGAGGTTCGCCCCGCGGTAAACCAGGTGGATGACGTCCTGACCGAACTCAACTTGCGCGTGAAGCTGAACGAGCGCGTCCTCATTACGACGCTCACCAAGCGGATGGCCGAGGACCTCACCGAGTACCTGGCCGATCATGGGGTGAAGGTGCGCTACCTGCATTCGGAAATCGACACAGTCGAGCGCGTGGAAATCATCCGCGACCTGCGTCTGGGCGAATTCGACGTGCTGGTCGGCATCAATCTGCTGAGGGAAGGGCTCGACCTCCCCGAGGTGTCGCTCGTTGCAATCCTCGACGCGGACAAGGAAGGCTTCCTGCGTTCAGAGCGCTCGCTCATCCAGACCATAGGGCGCGCTGCAAGGCACCTGAACGGCAAAGCCATCCTTTATGCCGACCGGATCACCGATTCGATGAAAGCGGCGATGGGAGAGACGGATCGCAGGCGCACCAAGCAGGTCGCCTACAACCTCGAGCACGGGATCGAACCAAAGGGGATCTCGAAGCGCATCCGCGACCTGATCGACGGGGTATACGACGCCGACGAAGCGCAAGCCATCCAACGGGCCGCGCGTGACGACGCGCGCTACGAGCGCATGAGCGAAAAAGAGCTTGCGCGCGAGATCAAGCGGCTCGAGAAGGAAATGGTCCAGCACGCGCGCAATCTCGAATTCGAGAAAGCCGCCGAGGCAAGGGACCAGCTCCACGAACTGCGCAAGCGCGTATTCGGCGTGGAGCTGGCTCCGGGCGAGTAGGGTACCGCTACCTGGCTGCTGCGGCCTTAGTTCTTGGTCTCGACCTGCATGAGTTCCGACGGCGCCGCCTGCTTCTGGCGTTCGCGACGCGGCCTGCCGAGTTGGACCCGCTCTTCCTCGAGCTGGTAGGACTTGGACCTCGTGGGGTCTGTCTCAATCATGACGAGACCGGAGCTGGATAACAACGCCTTCGGGTCGGCCGGTGGGGCGGGCGGAGCAGTTGGCGCGACTTCTTGCTTAACCGGCTCGGGCTCGCGCGTTGTCGCCACGCTTGCGGGTGCCGGTGCCGGCGAGGGCGGCTCTGCGACGAAAGCTTGAACAACCGGTTCGGGGATCGGCCGCTGCTCCTGCCTCGCTTCAGTTGGCGCGCTGTCCGCTTGTTGCTGGTGCGGGGCCGGCATTGAGACCTCGACCGTCGCCGCCACTGGCGCTTCTGCGACCGCTGTCACAACCGGCTGCTGACCCTGGAAATTTTCAGGGGCCGGGCTGGCAACGGCTGCGGTGTCGGCGTGCTGGTCAGTCGGCGTGCCTTCTCGAGGACCGCGATCACGGCCGCCCCTGCGATTGCGTCGACCTCTGCGTTCACCGTCTTCACCTGCCTGCTGGGGCGGTCTCGGTTCGCGCGGCGGCTGGTCGGCACGCGGCTCGCGTGGTTCGCGGGGCTCGCGCGGCGGGCGGCCTTGCTGCTGATCGCGCCGTTGCTGGTCCATGTCGCGCCTCGCGCCTTGGCGGTCGCCACTGGCTCTCTCACCGCCCGCGCGTTCGCCTGCGGGCCGCTCTCCACCCGGGCGCTCTTCACGTTGACCGTCCGGACGCGGCTCGCGCGGCGGACGATCGCCACGGGGACCACGCTGCTGGTCAGCGCGGCGTCCATCCGGGCCTTGCGGTCTGTCATCCCTGCCGCCCTGACGTGGACGGCCATCGCGGCCCCGTTCCCGACCGCCTGAGCGCTCTGCGCGATCGCCACGGTGCTGTTCCCTGCGAGCCGAGGGCTGAACTGCCGACTGCGGGGTCGCGGCAGCAGCAGCAGCGGTCGTTGCCGGGCGCGCGGGCTGGACATCTTCCTGCTTGAACCAGCCGAAGATGCGGCCAATGATGCCGGGCCGTCCGGAGTCCACAGGCTGCGCGGGTGCTTGCATGACGGGCGGCTCCGGACGACGAGCCGGAGCCCGTGATTCGCGGTCGTGCCTCGGGGGCCTTGCCGCAGCTTGCTCTTCCGGCGTGCGCTCCGGAACGTTGGGCGCCGGCTGGTCCGGAACGATCGCCTTGACTGCAGCTTCCTGCCGCGGCTTGGGTGCTTCCGCAGCGGCGGCGGCTTCTTTTTCCTCGTCCGGCTCCTGAACCATCTCGAAGCTGGCCGGGACGTGGTCCATCTCGTTCAGCTCGTCATGCCGCAGGCGGTTGACGGAGTAATGCGGCGTCTCGAGGTGGATGTTCGGGATCAGGAGGATGTTGACCTTGAGGCGCGTCTCGAGCTTCTGGATCTCGCTGCGCTTTTCGTTCAGGAGGAAAGTGGCGACATCGACCGGCACCTGGACATGTACCGCGCCGGTGTTTTCCTTCATTGCTTCCTCCTGCAGGATGCGCAGGACGTGGAGGGCGGTCGACTCGATGCCACGGATGTGGCCTGTGCCGCTGCACCGGGGGCAGGTGATGTGGCTCGACTCGCCCAGCGAAGGCTGCAGGCGCTGGCGGGAAAGCTCCAGCAGTCCGAATCGCGAAATCTTGCCGGTCTGGACGCGGGCCCGGTCGTAATGCAGGGCTTCGCGCAGGCGGTTCTCGACTTCCCGCTGGTTCTTCTGGGACTCCATGTCGATGAAGTCGATGACGATCAAGCCGCCCAGGTCGCGCAGGCGCAACTGGCGGGCGACTTCATCAGCGGCTTCGAGGTTTGTTCGCGTCGCGGTTTCCTCGATGTCGTGGCCCTTGGTCGCGCGGGCCGAGTTGACGTCGATCGAAACTAGGGCTTCGGTGTGATCGATGACCACCGCGCCGCCCGAGGGCAGGCTGACCTGCCGCGAGAAGGCGGACTCGATCTGGTGCTCAATCTGGAAGCGCGAAAAGAGCGGAACGTCGTCCCGGTAGAGCTTGACCTTGTGCACGTTGCCGGGCATCACGGTCTGCATGAACGCCTGCGCCTGCTCGTAGATTTCCTCGGTGTCGATGAGGATTTCCCCGATGTCGGGCTGGAAATAGTCGCGAATCGCGCGAATCACCAGGCTCGACTCGAGGTAGATCAGGAAGGGCTTGGGTCGGTAGCGGCCGTCTTCGGCCGGCGTGCGGTCGTTGGCCGCCTGCTCGATGGCGCCCCAAAGCTGCATGAGGTAGCCCATATCCCACTTGAGTTCCTCGATCGTGCGACCGATGCCGGCCGTACGCGCGATTACGCTCATCCCGTGCGGCACTTCGAGCTGGTCGATCAGCGCGCGGAGTTCATCCCGGTCCTCGCCCTCGACGCGGCGCGAAACGCCGCCGCCGCGGGGGTTGTTCGGCATGAGGACGAGGTATCGTCCGGCCAGGCTGATGAAGGTGGTGAGGGCCGCGCCCTTGTTGCCGCGCTCGTCCTTTTCGATCTGGACGATGAGTTCCTGGCCTTCCTTGAGCGCATCCTGGATGCGCGCCCGGCCGACTTCAGCTGATTCCTTGAAGTAGCTCTTGGCGACTTCCTTGAAAGGCAGGAAGCCGTGCCTTTCCTCGCCGTAATCGACGAAGGCGGCCTCGAGGCTGGGTTCGATCCGGGTGATGACACCCTTGTAGATGTTGCTCTTGCGTTGTTCCCTTGCTGCAGATTCGATGTCGAGGTCGATGAGCTTTTGGCCATCGACGATGGCGACGCGCAATTCTTCCTGCTGCGTCGCGTTGAATAACATGCGCTTCACTTGTTCTTCTCCTGCGCGGCGAGGAGAGTCCGTGAACCGACGGTCAGCGTTTCGTTAGCTCTTTATTAAGCTTTGATTGCCTATTTCGAAGATTAGACAGTGTCGTCGTAGTGAACGAAATACCGGCGGGAAGCCGGGATCGTGGCGCTCCGCTCCTTTGCGGGGCGCGGCGAGGTTCCTGAGGTCAGACTCTCTGTTTGCGCTTTCAAGTACTATCGCTACTTCCGGTGAGCGAATTTGACCAGTTGCTCCGGGCCCGGCAACGGCCGGGCAGGAGGCGGGTAAATGGTCCCGGACTCGGCGGATCGCCGGCCGACTTCTTCGGACCGTGCCTCGCAACTCAAAGCAAGCGGCCAATTATATGCAAAATGAACGAGTTAAGTAAAGCTCGGGCGACGCTGCTTGAAGTGGACGAAGAAAGCGTCGACCAGCGAATCGACAATTTCCTGATCCGGCGCCTCAAGGGCGTCCCGAAGAGCCACGTTTACCGGATCCTGCGAAGCGGCGAAGTCCGGGTCAACAGCGGGCGGATCAAGCAGGACTACCGGCTGCAGCCGGGCGACAAGGTGCGCGTCCCACCGGTCCGCATCGCGACCCGGGAAGAAAGGCCGCCGGCGCGCCCCCTGGGCTTGCCGGTTGTGTTTGAGGATGACGCCTTGATTGTCATCGACAAGCCTTCGGGCGTCGCGGTACACGGAGGCAGCGGCATCAGCTTCGGGGTCATCGAATCGCTGAGGGCAGAGCGGCCCAAGGCGAAGTTTCTCGAATTGGCCCACCGGCTGGACCGCGACACTTCCGGCCTCCTCCTGGTGGGGAAGAAGCGAAGCGCGCTGGTCGAGCTTCACCGAATGCTGAGGGAAGGCGAAATTCGTAAGGAGTACAGGGCAATCCTCAAAGGACGGTGGAAAGGGGGGGCGCGCAAAGTCGACGTCCCTTTGCACAAATACGTAACGCCAGGTGGTGAGCGCCGTGTCAGCGCGAGGGAGGGTGGGGCGAGGGCTGTAACCCATTTCACGCCAGTTGCCATCGGCGATTCGGCAAGCATGGTCGAAGCCCGGCTGCTGACCGGAAGGACGCACCAGATCAGGGTGCACGCCGCCCACATCGGCCACCCTATCCTCGGCGATGACAAATATGGCGATTTCGACCTGAATCGGGCCTTGGTGAAGAAAGGCGTCCGCCGGCTCTTCCTCCATGCCCAGAAGCTATCATTGCGCCACCCGCTGTCGGGCGCCGACCTCGCTTTCGAGTCGCCCTTGCCTCACGACATGCTCCACTTCTGTAAATACAATTTCCATGACCAGCCCTGAAGCACGGTATCCGCTGATCGTCTTCGACTGGGACGGCACGCTTATGGATTCGGCCGGCGGCATTGTGGCGTGCATCCAGGAGGCGAGCCGCGAGATGGGATTGCCCGTGCCATCGCGGGAACGGGCGAGCCATGTAATTGGGCTGGGTCTCATGGATTCGCTGCGCTTCGCTGTCCCGGATCTCCCCGAAAGCGGCTACGCGCGCTTCGCCGAGTTGTACCGCGAGCAGTTCACCGCCAGGCAGGGCGCGATGACGCTGTTTCCCGGGGTGCGTGAACTGCTCGAATCGCTTTGCTCCAAAGGCTACCGGCTGGCGATTGCAACGGGCAAGAGCCGTCGCGGACTGGATCGCGCGCTCGCGGATTCGGGACTCGGGGCTTGCATTACCGCTTCGCGCTGCGCCGATGAGACCAACCCGAAACCGCATCCGGCAATGCTCAACGAGCTGATGGCCGAACTGGGCCACGCACCCCACGAGCTGCTCATGATCGGCGATACCTCACACGACCTGGACATGGCTTCGAGCGCTCTAGTGGATGCGGTCGCAGTTACATATGGTGCTCATCCCGAAGACCAGCTAAGGGCCAGGAAACCGAAAGGCATTGTGGCAAGTGTTGAGGAACTGGACGCATGGCTGACGGCGCACGCGTAATTTGCCGCTCGGACGAGCTTGACGAGGCGGGGCAGGGTGTGCGTTTCGAAGTCGAGTTCCGAGGCGAACGCGCCTCTGCTTTTGTCGTGCGGTACGAAGGCCACCCGCATGCCTACTTGAACCGGTGCTCGCACGTGGCCATGGAGCTCGACTGGCAGCCCGGCGCGTTTTTCGATCTGGAAAGGCGCGATTTGATATGCTCGACTCACGGAGCGGCGTACTCCGCCTCCAGCGGAAAATGCCGTGGCGGCCCTTGTGCCGGCCGACCCCTGATCAAACTGGCCGTCGAGGATCGCGACGGCTTCATCGTGCTGAAGGAAACATCGAATGGCTGAGAACGGCGGGCAATGGGAACGCGAAGTGCTCGAGAAACTCGCAATTGCGGGCATCCGCGAGCAACGCGCCGCGCGCCGCTGGGGCATTTTCTTCAAGCTGCTCGCATTTGCCTACGTAACGGGAATCCTGCTGTTCGCCATCGACTGGCAAAAAGCAGACGGCATCACGGACGGCAAGCACACTGCGTTGGTCGAGGTGAGCGGCATCATCGCGCCGGGAACCGATTCGAGCGCCGAGCGCATCAACACCGCGTTGCAGGCGGCATTCAAGGATACGAAAACACAGGGCGTTGTTGTCCGCATCAACAGCCCCGGCGGCAGCCCGGTGCAGTCCCAGAACATCTATGACGAGATGCGCCGCCTGAGGGCCAAATATCCCAACATCCCGCTGTACGTGGTGGTTGAAGACTTGTGCGCATCGGGCGGGTATTTCATCGCTGTCGGCGCGGACAGGATCTTCGTGAACAAGTCGAGCCTGGTCGGGTCGATCGGCGTGCGAATGGACAGCTGGGGCGTGACAGGGCTGATGGACAAGCTGGGCATCGAGCGTCGCCTCCTGACGGCGGGCGAAAACAAGGGGTTCCTCGATCCTTTCCTGCCGGTCGACGAAAAACAGAAACAGCATGCCTTGGCGATGCTGGCCGATATCCACCAGCAATTCATCAGCGTCGTACGCGAAGGCCGCGGCAAGCGGCTAAAGGAAACGCCGGAAATCTTCAGCGGCCTGATCTGGACGGGACAGAAAAGCATTGAGCTCGGCCTTGCGGACGGGTTTGGAAGCCTCGACTACGTTGCCCGTGAAGTGATCAAGGCGGAAGACATCGTTGACTATTCGCAAAAGGAAAACATCGCCGAGAAATTCGCGCGCCGCCTTGGCGCAGGGGCGGCCGGCGCGCTTGCGGAGTTCGCGGTGCGTTACTCCCCGACGCTCATGCGCTGAGCCCGTGTCAGACGGGACTGATCCCGAACTCTTCGAGCAGCTTAGTCACGGCGATCAACGGCAAGCCGATCAGGGAAGTCGGGTCATCGGTTTCGATTCGTTCGATGAGCGCTATCCCCAGGCCCTCTGCCTTGGCGCTGCCTGCGCAATCGTAGGGTTGTTCGCGCCTCAAGTAGGCTTCGATGCGGTCGGGCGACAAGGTCCTGAAATGGACACGGCAACGCACCACCTCAGCCGCAATCCTGCCAGTGCCGGTGTCCAGGAGACTTAACCCTGTATCGAATTGGGCGATTCGTCCGGAAAGCCAACTGAGTTGCTCGACCGCGTTCGCATGGCTGCCGGGCTTGTCGAGCCGGCGCCCTTCGCAGGAAGCGACCTGGTCCGAGCCGATGACGATCGAATCGGGCCAGGCGGCGGCGACGGCCCGCGCCTTGGCCATTGATAGACGCAATGCGGTGTCCTTGGGCGCCTCTCCGGCAAGCGCAGACTCGTCGATGTCCGGCTTGGCTGTTTGGAACGCCAGCCCGAGTCGCTCGAGCAATTGCTTTCTATAAGGAGAGGTCGACGCGAGGATCAGCCTGCGCATGGGGACATGACTTTGTTTTGACACGGTTTTTTGAGAATGGTATCATTTTGGGTTTTCGCGACGCGCTCCATGCTAGCTCAACCAAACAGTGGTGCCCCACTGATCGACGGATTTGCGTTCGCCGAAGCGGGGAAAAGCTTGCGTGGACTGTGCCGGGTCCACGATTTTGCGCGGCTGCGTGGCCTGGTGAGTTCGGACGAAGGTGAGCTCATGTATGAAGTGGCCGGCACCCGGGACGAGGTGGGTCGGCCGGCGCTGGGTCTTAAGATTACGGGGACATTGCAGTTGACTTGCCAGCGGTGCCTTAAAGCGCTGCCCTTCCCGCTGCAGGTGGAAGCGGTGCTGGCGCTTGCTGAGAGCGAAGCAGAAATAGAAACACGGCCGGTCGTCCCCGACGAGCCGGACTGGATTGTGGGTTCAAGGGAAATGGCAGTAGGGACATTGCTCGAGGACGAAATTCTTCTGGCGATTCCCTTTGCGCCGCGGCACGAGCGATGCTCGGGAGACCCGGCACTGAAAGGCGAGGGGCAGGCCTCGCCGTTTGCGGATCTGCGCGGGCTGCTCAATCGGGGCGGCCGGGCGACGAATTGAGCGAGAAATAACTACAGGAGTTTTACCATGGCAGTGCAGCAGAACAAGAAATCCCCCTCGAAGCGTGGCATGCACCGAGCCCACGACTTCCTGACGAGCCCATCGCTTGCGGTCGAGCCGACCACGGGCGAAGTGCACCTCAGGCACCACATCAGCCCGACCGGGTTCTACAAGGGCAAGAAAGTCACCAAGGGCAAGGGCGAGTAAACGGTCCCTGCAGGGGCCGGCCGTTCTTCCGGCTCAGGCGGCCCGAGACCCGGCATGGAAATCACCGTCGCGATCGACTGCATGGGGGGCGACCACGGCCCCCATGTGACCGTCCCGGCCGCGCTCGAGTTCGGGAAGCGCTTCCCCTCGGTCGTCCTAGTCCTCGTCGGTCTGGAGGACAAGATCAGGTCGGAAGTCCAATCGGTGGGCGCCGCCACCAATAACCGATTCCGGATACAGCACGCCTCGCAGGTCGTCACGATGGACGAGTCTGCGGCCACGGCATTGCGCGGAAAGAAAGATTCCTCGATGCGCGTTGCCGTCAATCTCGTGAAGTCGGGCGAGGCGCACGCCTGTGTCAGCGCGGGCAACACCGGCGCGCTGATGGCCGTATCGCGGTTTGTCCTCAAGACCTTGCCGGGAATCGACCGGCCCGCGATCTGCAGCGTGCTCCCAACAATGCGAGGGCGGACCTACGTGCTCGACCTCGGAGCCAATGTGGATTGCGGTCCCGAAAACCTGCTCCAGTTCGGCATCATGGGCGCTTGCCTGGTTGCCGCTCTCGAGCACAACGAGTCGCCCTCCGTCGGGCTGCTTAATATAGGCGTAGAGGACATCAAGGGAAACGAGATGGTCAAGCTCGCAGCGGAGCTTTTGCGCACGAGCGGGCTCAACTTTTTCGGTAATGTCGAAGGCGACGACATCTACAAAGGCACAACCGATGTCGTTGTGTGCGATGGATTCGTCGGCAACATCGCTCTCAAGAGTTCCGAGGGCGTCGCGCAGATGATTGCCGCATTCCTGCGCGACGAATTCCGCCGATCCCTCTATTCGCGATTCGCCGCGCTTGTCGCGTTGCCGGTAATCAACGCGTTTCGCAAGCGCATGGATCATCGTCGCTACAATGGGGCCAGCCTTCTTGGACTCAGGGGAATCGTGATCAAAAGCCATGGATCTGCCGACGCCTTCGCTTTCGCGCATGCGTTGGAGCGGGCTGTGGAGGAGGTCAGGAATGGCGTTCCGGGCCGGATCTCGGAGCGCATGTCACTGCTGCACGCGCCCAAGGCGGCCTGAATGATCTATTCGCGGATCGCGGGAACGGGAAGCTACCTTCCGCCGAAAGTCATGAAGAACGAGGACTTCGCCAAGCGGCTGGAAACAAGCGACGCCTGGATACGCGAACGCACGGGCATCGCCCAACGGCATATCGCTGAGGAATCGCAAGCCTCGAGCGACCTGGCTATGCACGCGAGCCGCCTTGCCATGCAAGCGGCGCAAGTGAACGAAGCCGATATCGACTTGATCATCGTTGCCACCTCAACGCCTGATTTCGTTTTCCCGAGCACAGCCTGCCTGCTGCAGGCCAAGCTCGGCATCACCGGATGCGCCGCGTTCGACATCCAGGCCGTATGCACGGGATTCGTATACGCGCTCGCCACTGCGGACAAGTTCATCAAATCCGGTCAGCACAAATGCGCGCTTGTGGTCGGGGCCGAGGTGTTTTCACGCATCCTCGACTGGAACGATCGCGGCACCTGCGTTCTCTTCGGCGATGGCGCGGGCGCAGTCGTGCTTCGCGCATCCGAGACGCCCGGAATCCACTCGAGCGTACTGAGGGCCGATGGCCGGCATGCTGGAATGCTTTCGGTCCCGGGGAACGTGAATCGGGGGCAAATCACCGGCTCGCCGTTCCTGCAGATGATCGGCAACCAGGTGTTCAAATTTGCCGTGAAAGTCCTCGACGAAGTGGGGCGCGAGGCGCTCGTAGCGGCCGGCGCCGGCATTGGCGATGTCGACTGGCTCATACCTCACCAGGCGAATTCGCGCATCCTCGATGCGACTGCTCGAAAGCTAGGGCTGCCCCCTGAAAAGGTGGTGATGACGGTGGATCATCACGGCAATACCTCGGCTGCTTCGATTCCCCTTGCCCTCGACGAATACGTGCGCGCAGGAAAAATCCTTGCCGGCCACCGATTGCTCCTCGAAGGCGTCGGTGGTGGATTCACATGGGGCGCGGTCTACGCGACCTTTTAGGAAAGGCAGTCCATGAAGCTCGCAATGGTGTTTCCCGGCCAGGGCTCACAGTCCGTCGGGATGGTGCTTGGGTACGCCGGATTGCCAGGCATCGAGGCGGTTCGCACTGAAGCGGCGGCAGCGCTTGGCAGCGAGTTTCTTCGGCTGCTGGACGAGGGACCCCCGGAAGCGCTTGGGCTGACGGCCAATACGCAGCCCGCGATGGTGACTGCGGGCGTTGCGGCGTATCGCGCCTGGATCGGGCTAGGCGGTCCGCACCCTGAAGTGGTCGCCGGACACAGTCTTGGCGAATACTCCGCGCTCGTCGCAGCAGGCTCCATTTCGTTCGCGGATTGCCTGCCCTTGGTCAGGCACCGGGCTGAGGCGATGCAGAAAGTGGTCCCGGCCGGCGAGGGCGCCATGGCCGCCATTCTCAGCCTCGATGACGAGTCGGTCCGCCTTGCCTGTAGCGAAGCAGCGCAAGGCGAGGTCGTTCAGGCAGTGAACTTCAACGGGCCGGGGCAAGTGGTCATCGCCGGCAACAAGAACGCTGTCGCGAGGGCAATGGAGGCGTGCAAAGCGAAAGGCGCGAAGCGGGCACTGCCGCTTCCGGTCAGCGCGCCCTTTCACTCGAGTCTCATGAAGCCCGCGGCAGAGGCACTTAAAGCCTATCTTGCCGGAGTCAAGGTGCAACCCTCCACGATTTCGCTCATCAACAACGTGGACGTGTCCATCGAAACGGAACCCGCGAAAATTATCGAGGCGCTGGTGCGCCAGGCGGCTTCGCCGGTGCGGTGGGTGGAGATCATCCAGAAAATGGCGGCGATGGGCGTGACCCACATCATCGAGTGCGGGCCGGGCAAGGTGCTGGCGGGGCTCACCAAGCGCATCGATCCAAAACTCCAGTCGCACGCGCTCGCCGACCGCGCGTCGCTCGAACAGGCGCTCCAGGCTTTGAGGTCGGCATGAGCGCGCTCGCCGGAAAGATCGCGCTCGTCACGGGCGCCTCGCGCGGCATCGGTCGTGCGATTGCAATGGCGCTTGCGGATCAATCCGCAACGGTCATCGGCACCGCTACCAGCCAGTCCGGCGCCGACGGGATCGCGACCGCGCTTGCTGGAGCCCGGGTGCCGGGCGCCGGCAAAGTCCTCGACGTTCGCGACGCGGGGCAGTGCGACGCATTGCTTGCCTCAATCGCGAAGGAATTCGGCGACGTCGCGATTCTCGTGAACAACGCCGCCATCGTCCGGGACAACCTCGGCCTGCGAATGAAGGACGAGGAATGGGATGACGTGATAGCGACCAACCTGCGCTCCGTGTTCCGGCTTTCGCGTGGCGTGCTGCGCGGGATGATGAAAGCCCGGTGGGGACGGATCATCAGCGTTACCTCGGTGGTCGGCGCAGCCGGAAACGCGGGCCAGATGAATTACGCCGCGGCCAAGGCCGGCGTGGTCGGGATGTCGAAATCGCTGGCGCGGGAAATCGGCAGCCGCAACATCACCGTCAACTGCGTGGCGCCCGGGTTCATTGATACCGACATGACACGCGCGCTTTCCGAGGACCAGCGATCGGGGCTGCTCGGCCAGATCCCGCTTGGCCGCCTCGGCGCACCTGAGGATGTTTCAGCGGCAGTCGCTTTCCTGGCTTCGCCGTCGGCCGGCTATATCACAGGAACGGTGCTGCATGTCAACGGCGGCATGTACATGGCGTAGTTCGAAAGTGCCTCGGTCGGTCACGGCCGAACCCGTGCCTTTTGGTAAAATAGGCGGATTGAGCTTGGCCCCCGCTTGGCCCACTTCTGGGAAGGAGCAGTACATGGACAACATCGAGCAGCGCGTAAGAAAAATCATCGCCGAGCAACTGGGCGTCAACGAAGCCGAAATCAAGAACGAATCCTCATTCGTGGATGATCTCGGCGCGGATTCACTGGACACCGTCGAGCTCGTAATGGCGCTCGAAGAGGAATTCGAAACGGAAATTCCGGACGAGGAAGCCGAGAAGATCACCACCGTCCAGCAGGCGATCGATTTCGTCCAGGCCCGGCAGAAAGCCTGAGCTGGATTCCCCTTTTCGATCGGAGTCAGATTGACACGCCGAAGAGTCGTCGTTACAGGGCTGGGCGTGATCAGTCCGGTCGGCAATACCGTGCAGGCGGCCTGGGAAAACCTGGTTGCCGGCAAATCCGGCATCACACGCATCACCCGATTCGATCCCTCGCGCATTACTTCCCAGATTGCCGGTGAAGTAAAAGGGTTCGACATCACCCAGTACATTTCCGCAAAAGAGGCCCGCAGGATGGATACGTTCATCCATTACGGCATGGCAGCCGGGCTGCAGGCATGGCGGGATTCCGGTATCGACATGTCAAAGGAGGACCCCGAGCGCACCGGGATCAACTTCGGGTCCGGCATCGGCGGCCTGCCGATGATCGAGAACACGCACAACGAACTGCTCAAGAACGGGCCGCGCCGGATTTCGCCTTTCTTCATCCCGAGCACCATCATAAACATGATCGCCGGAAACCTTTCGATCATGCTGGGCACCAAGGGCCCGAACCTGGCGATCGTCACCGCGTGCACGACCTCGACGCACTGCATAGGTGAGGCCGCAAAGTCCATCCGCCACGGCGAAGTCGAAGTGATGATTGCGGGCGGCGCGGAGGCGACGGTGACCGAGCTGGCAATGGGCGGGTTTGCTTCGGCCCGTGCGTTGTCGACGCGCAACGACGCGCCCGAGGCGGCGAGCCGCCCCTGGGACAAGGACAGGGACGGCTTCGTGCTCGGCGAAGGCGCCGGCTCGGTCGTGCTCGAGGAATACGAGCACGCAAAGGCGCGCGGCGCCCGCATTTATTGCGAGCTTTCGGGCTACGGCGTGAGTTCCGACGCGTATCACATGACGGCACCTTCGGAAGACGGCGACGGCGCGTATCGCTGCATGCGTAACGCGTTGCGCGACGACGGCCTGAATGTCGATGCAATCGACTACATCAACGCGCACGGGACTTCGACCCACCTTGGCGACATTGCCGAGACCATGGCGGTCAAGAAACTGATGGGCGATCGCGCCAAAAGCGTGGTGGTGAATTCGACCAAGTCGATGACTGGTCACCTCCTGGGCGCAGCAGGCGGCATGGAGGCGATTGCCAGCGTCCTTGCCATCCGCGACCAGGTATCACCCCCGACGATCAACCTCGACACCCCGGATCCGCAGTGCGACCTGGATTACGTGCCTAACAGCGCCCGCAGGATGGAGATCCGCACCGCCGTGTCCAATTCGTTCGGTTTCGGCGGCACAAACGGCACGTTGATCTTCACCCGCCTTTGAGCGGCCCGCCGCTGCGCGTGGAATTGCACGCCTCGCCGGCCTTGACTCTGGTGACAGGATTACTTCACGGGCTGGCGGCCGCCGTGCTGTGGTCCGTGCTTCCGGCCGGCGCCGGTTTCCCAGTGGCGATCCTGGTGCTGGCGCTTGGCGCCATCGCGATACACCAGAAAACGCTTCTGCGCTCCTCAACCGCGCCTGCGACGTTCGGCTTGCGTCGCGACGGCACGCTGACGGTTGGCTGTCGGGACGGCCGGGAAGTGGAGGCGGTGGCGGCGGAAAGGCGCTACGTGACCCGGTGGCTCGTCGTGCTGGACCTCCTGCATCCGCCGCTTCGCGGGCGCACGGTGCTGATCGCACGGGATATGCTTGCGCCAGCGCAGTTCCGGTACCTGCGGCTCTGGGCGCTTTGGAAAACGCTGCCCGTGGATGCGCCGTCGACCAGTGCCTAGGGCGCCCGGCACGAACTATTTCTCAGGATGCCTGTCTGTGCCACATGAGCATTATTTGATTGCGGGTCGAGCAGCGTCGGGCGGAGGGGCCTGACGGTGGGTGATCGCGAGATCGATCAGGAGCTGGTGGAGCGCGCCCAACGGGGCGACAAGCAGGCATTCGGGCTGCTGGTAGAAAAATACCAGCGCAAGCTGGCAAGGTTGCTGTCACGATTCGTGCGCGACCCGGCCGAGGTGGAGGATGTGACGCAAGAGGCGTTCATTAAGGCCTACCGCGCATTGCCGAAATTCCGAGGCGACAGCGCGTTCTATACATGGCTTTACCGGATCGGCATCAACACTGCGAAGAATTACCTGATGGCGGCAGGGCGCAGGGCGCCGACCTCCACCGGGGTGGATTCAGACGAGGCGGAAAGTCTTGAAGAAGGCGAACAACTCAGAGACATCAACACCCCCGAGAGCCTGCTGCTCAGTCGCGAGATCGGCGACACGGTGAACTCGACGATGGAAGGCCTTCCGGAGGAGCTCCGCACCGCGATACAGTTGCGCGAGATCGAGGGCATGAGCTACGAGGACATCGCGCAAATAATGAATTGCCCCATAGGAACGGTGCGATCGCGGATCTTCCGCGCTCGCGAGGCGATCGCAGAGCAGCTCAAGCCGCTCCTCGACACGGGCGATGACAAGAGGTGGTGACATGAAAGCGAAAATCTCGGCAATGATGGACGGCGAACTGGGCGCGCACGAGCTGGAAGACCCGATTCGCGCGCTGCGCAACGGGGGCGAGGCCCTCGACACCTGGCGGAAGTACCACCTCATCAGCGACGCCATGCGCGACACCCAGGTGCTCTCCAGTGGGTTTTCCGCCCGCTTCTCTGAACGCCTTGCCGCAGAGCCGACTATCCTGGCCCCGGTGAGCATGGCTCGACGCAGCGTTGTCAGCCGCCACCGGTTACCCCTTTCGATTGCTGCCAGCGCCGCGGGCGTCGCCTTCGTCGGCCTGCTTGCCTTCCAGGGATTCGGGCCGCAGCCAGACATCAACGTGGCAGGCAACAAGACAGCCGAAAGGCCGGTCGCCGCTGCAATCCAAGTGGTTCCAATGCCGGGACAAGTCAACGACTACCTCCTTGCGCACCAGAACTATTCGCCACGCAGCGCCCTTCAAGGCGTCGCGCCTTACGTGCGCACAGTGTCCGATCCCGCCCGCCCACGATGAGGCGGTGATGAGGGCGCTGGCCTTTTTCCTGCTGTTGTCGCCCGGGTTCCTGGCGGCACAGCCGTCCGACGCCCTGGACGCCGCTGCATGGCTGCAGAAAATCTACCGCGCTTCCCAGACGCTCAGCTACTCGGGGGTCTTCGTTTACCGGCAGGGCGATAAAAGCGAGTCTTCCCGCATTACCCGCGTCACCGACTCGTCCGGCGACAACGAAAAACTCGAGGCCCTCGACGGCGTGCGACGCGAAATCGTCCGCATGGGCGATGAAGTCCGCTGCTATCTCCCGGACAACAAGCTGGTGAAGATCGATCGTCGCTCAAAGCACCCGAGCTTTCCCGCCCTCGTGCCGGCCATGAGCGGGGCGCTGACCGACCAGTATGTCGTCACCAAAGGCGAAACCGCGCGCATCGCAGGGTTTGACTGCCAGGCGATCGTCCTCAAGCCCAAGGATGAATTCCGCTACGGGTACAAGCTTTGGGCCGACCTCGCGACCGGAATGCTGCTCAAGGCCCGGATAGTGAACGAAAAGGACGAAGCAGTAGAAGAGTTCACCTTCACCCAACTTTCTGTCGGCGGGACCATCGCCAAGGACCAGGTGAAATCCGCTTTCGCTGGCCAAAGCAAAACTTGGCGTGTAGAACATGCCGCCGTCGAGCCGGCGAACCTGGCGCAGGGCGGATGGACGGTGAACCCGGGGATCGCCGGGTTTCACAAGGTCGTCGAGGTGAAGCGCCAGCTGCGCAAGTCGCAGCGCGTCGGACAGGTCGTGTATTCCGATGGGCTTGCGGCCGTCTCGGTTTTCATCGAGCCGCTCGAGCTGCGCCGGGAAGCCGTGCAAACCGGCTTGTCCACGATGGGAGCGGTTAACATCTACACGCGCGAGTTGGCCAACCATGTAGTGACCGTAGTAGGCGAAGCACCCCCGAAGACGGTGCGCAGGATCGCCGAGAACGTGGAATACCACGCCCCGCATTGAACTAGAAACGCAAAAGTCAGGGAGAAAAGATGTACTTGCTTCGTATTGCGTTCGCCGGACTGGCGCTGATGGCCGCCGGCCCTACCTTCGCGCAGGCGCGCGAGTTGCCCGATTTCACCGACCTTGCCGAGCGCCATGGCCCGGCAGTTGTCAATATCAGCACGACGCAGACGTCGCGGCGCTCGGCCTCCCCGAACGTGCCGCAGGTCCCGGAGCTCGATGAGAACGATCCCTTCTACGACTTTTTCCGGCGCTTCGTTCCACGGCAGGGGCCCGGCCAGGGGCAGGCTCCTCGCCAACCCGAAAGCCGCTCGCTAGGCTCCGGTTTCATAATCAGTGCCGACGGCTTCATCCTCACCAACGCCCACGTGGTGGACAGCGCCGATGAGATCAACGTGCGCCTCACCGACAAGCGCGAGTTCAAGGCCAAGGTGATCGGCGCCGACAAGCGAACCGACGTGGCGCTGATCAAGATCGAGGCCACCGGCCTGCCGGTGGTGCGCATGGGCGATCCGGCCAAGCTGAGGGTAGGCGAGTGGGTCGTAGCCATCGGGTCCCCGTTCGGGTTCGACAATACGGTCACGGCAGGAATCGTGAGCGCCAAGGGACGATCGCTCCCGCAGGAAAACTTCGTGCCGTTCATCCAGACCGACGTGGCAATCAATCCCGGCAATTCGGGCGGGCCGCTTTTCAACATGCGTGGCGAGGTGGTCGGCATCAACTCCCAGATCTACAGCCGAACAGGCGGATTCATGGGCCTGTCTTTTGCCATCCCGATCGATGTCGCCCTCGACATCCAGAGCCAGCTTCGCGCCAAGGGCCGCGTGTCGCGCGGCCGCATCGGCGTGGTCATCCAGGAGGTCACCAAAGACCTCGCCGATTCGTTCGGGTTGCCAAAGCCAATCGGTGCGCTGGTGAACCAGGTGGAGAAGGGCAGCCCGGCCGACAAGGCCGGCGTCGAAGCGCTGGACATCATCGTCAGTTTCGACGGGAAGCAGATTGCCTCCTCGAGCGACCTTCCCCGGATCGTCGGCTCGACGCGGCCCGGGTCGAAGTCCACGCTCCAGGTCCTGCGAAAGGGTGTCACCAAGGACCTGACGCTGGTGGTCGGCGAACTTCCGGAAGACCGCCTGGCTTCACGCGGTGAAACGCCCAGCACCCCCAAGCCGGCCGAAGTCGCGGCGAACCGCCTGGGTCTCGTCGTGTCCGACCTTACAGCCGAGCAAAAGCGTGACCTCAAGATGCAAAGCGGCCTGTTCGTATCGGATGTGAAGCCCGGCGCGCGTGGCGACTTCCGCAAGGGCGACGTCCTCCTCACGCTGATCCACAAGGGCCAGCAGAACGAGCTCAAGTCGATCGACCAGCTGAACAAGCTGCTTGCCGGTCTGGACAAAGGCGCGACGGTGACCCTGCATGTCAGGCGGGGCGATGCAACGGCTTTCGTGACCGTGAGCGGCCTCGCCGATAAAGGCTAGAAGACCGTTGGCCGTGCGCCTCACGCTGTACGGGCGCACGTACTGCCACCTTTGCGACGACATGGCCGCAGCCCTGGAAAAGCTGCGGGATTCGCTCGCGTTCGAGTTCGTGATCGTGGATGTCGACGCCGACCCGGCGATCGAAGCGCGGTACGGCGATCTCGTGCCGATCCTCGTGGATGGGCAGGGCACTGAAATCTGCCACTATTTCCTCGACATAGCCGCTCTGAAAAGCGCGCTTGCGGTAAAATGAGCCTTGTTCCACGAAGGGTGCCGCTGGCACCCTTTTCGTTTATCCATGTCCCAAGACCACATCCGCAATTTTTCGATCATCGCGCACATCGACCACGGCAAGTCGACGCTGGCGGATCGCTTCATCCAGTTTTGCGGGGGATTGTCCGACCGGGAAATGGCGGAGCAGGTCCTCGACTCGATGGACCTGGAGCGCGAGCGCGGCATCACCATTAAGGCGCAGACGGCCGCGCTGCGCTACAAGGCACGCAACGGCCAGCTGTACGCAATGAACCTGATCGATACGCCGGGACACGTGGACTTTTCGTACGAGGTGAGCCGCTCGCTCGCAGCCTGTGAAGGCGCGCTCCTGGTCGTCGACGCTTCCCAGGGCGTCGAGGCGCAGACGGTGGCCAACTGCTACACGGCAATCGAGCAGGGCGTCGAGGTGATTCCCGTCCTCAACAAGATCGACCTGCCTTCGGCCGACCCCGCCCAGGCGATCAGCGAAATCGAGGACGTGATCGGGATCGATGCAAAGGACGCCATCCACGCCAGTGCCAAGAATGGTGTCGGCATCGAGGACATCCTGGAGTCGGTCATCGCGCGTGTCCCGCCTCCGCGCGGCACCCTGGAAGCGCCGCTGAAGGCGCTCATCATCGATTCATGGTTCGACAACTACGTCGGTGTAGTCATGCTGGTACGGGTCGTCGACGGCATGCTGAAGCCCAAGGACAAGATCCTGCTCATGAGCACGGGCGGCACCTTCCTTTGCGAGCAATTGGGTGTCTTCACTCCGAAATCGCAAAGTCGCGACAGCCTGTCCGCAGGCGAAGTGGGCTTCATCGTGGCCGGGATCAAGGAATTGCGCGCGGCCAAGGTAGGGGACACGGTCACGCTCTCCGAAAAGCGCGCATCCGAAGCGCTGCCGGGCTTCAAGGAGGTGAAGCCGCAGGTGTTTGCGGGTTTGTATCCGGTCGAGGCGAACCAGTATGAGAACCTGCGCGAGGCGCTCGAAAAACTCCACCTGAACGACGCTTCGCTCCAGTACGAGCCCGAAGTGTCGCAGGCCCTCGGTTTTGGTTTCCGCTGCGGATTCCTCGGGCTGCTGCACATGGACATCGTCCAGGAGCGCCTCGAGCGCGAGTACGACATGCATCTGGTCACGACCGCGCCTACGGTCGTCTACCAGGTCGAGCAGCGCGACGGCACGGTGGAGCTCATTCAGAACCCGGCGAAAATGCCCGACCCGTCGAAAATCACCGAAATCCGCGAGCCGATCATGACGGTGACGATCTTCACCCCGCAGGAGTATGTGGGCGCGGTCATCACGCTCTGCACCCAGAAGCGCGGATCGCAAAGCAACATGCAATACACAGCCCGCCACGTGGTGCTGACCTATGACCTCCCGCTTTCGGAGGTGGTGCTCGATTTCTTCGACCGGCTGAAGTCGATGACGCGCGGCTATGGCTCGCTCGACTACGATTTCAAGGAATATCGCCCGGCGGACATGGTTAAGCTCGACGTGCTCATCAACGGCGAAAAGGTCGATGCCTTGTCGGTGATGGTCCACCGCGGCAATGCGCAGTACCGCGGCCGTGACCTGGTGAACCGCCTTCGGGGCCTGATCCCGAGGCAGATGTTCGATGTGGCCATCCAGGCGGCGATCGGCGCGCACATCATCGCGCGCGAAACGGTCAAGGCGCTGCGCAAGAACGTCCTCGCGAAGTGCTACGGCGGCGACATCACGCGGAAGAAAAAGCTGCTCGAAAAGCAGAAAGAAGGCAAGAAGCGGATGAAGCAGGTCGGCTCGGTCGAGATTCCGCAGGAGGCTTTCCTCGCCGTGCTCCAGATGGACGATAAGTAGAGGTGCCCTTGAGCTTCGCCCTGTTCCTCCTGCTCCTCCTGCTCGTGACCGGTCTGGTGTGCCTAGTGGACCTCGTCCTGCTGCGCAAGAAACGCCCGGCGGAGGCGAAGGAGCCCTGGTGGGTCGAGTACTCGGTCAGCTTCTTCCCGGTCATCCTGATCGTCTTCCTCCTGCGCTCCTTTCTTTTCGAGCCCTTCAAGATCCCCTCCGGCTCGATGATCCCGACGCTGCTGGTCGGCGATTTCATCCTCGTGAACAAGTTCACGTATGGCATCCGCCTTCCCGTGATCAACAAAAAGATAGTCGCGCTGGGCTCGCCCGAGCGCGGCGACGTGATGGTGTTCAGATACCCGGAGGATCCGTCGCTCGATTACATCAAGCGGGTCGTCGGGCTTCCGGGAGACCAGGTCAGCTACCAGAACAAGCGCATTTCCGTGAACGGCCAGCCGGTGCCGATCAGGCAGGTGGACGACTACCTTTCGCGGGAGCGCATGCAGTTCTCCCGCAGGTACATCGAGACGCTCGGCGCGCACGAGCACGAGATCCTCATTGACGACGATGCGCCGGCCTCGATGGGGCAGGGCCGCTCGTTCCCCCATGCGTCCAATTGCATCTACAATACGACCGGCCTGACCTGCACTGTCCCGCCGGGGCATTACTTCATGATGGGAGACAACCGGGATAATTCGAGCGACAGCCGGGTATGGGGTTTCGTGCCGGACGAGAACATCGTCGGAAAAGCGTTTTTCATCTGGCTCAACCTGAACGAGCTTGGCCGCTTCGGCTCTTTCAGATAGCGGGCTACAGGGAGAATAAAAATGCGCAACAAGCAGACCGGCGTCAGCCTCAGTGGCCTCATCGTCGTTTTTGCGATCCTTATCGTGATCGCGCTCTTCGGGTTCAAGGTCGGCCCCGCAGTGTCGGAGTACCTGACCGCCAAGAAGATCGTCACGGCCATCGCGCAGGAGAAGCGTAGTGGGAGCGTCGCCGAGATCCGCAAGGCATGGGACACCCGCACGATGATCGACGAGGTCAAGGTCATCTCCGCCAACGACCTGGAGATCACCAAGGACGGCGGCGACGTTGTCATCTCCTTCGCATACAAGAAGGAAGTGCCGCTCTTTTCCAACATCGGCCTGTACATCGACTTCGCTGCCAGCTCGAAAGAGTGAGCACGACCCCTCCACGGTGGCGCGCCCCCCGCTCCTAGACAAGCGCATCGGTTACCAGTTCAAGAGCGTAGCGCTGCGTGAACAGGCGCTGACGCATCGAAGCTTCGGATCGCCGCACAATGAGCGGCTCGAGTTCCTCGGGGACGGCGTGCTCGACTGCGTGATCGCCGAGGAGCTGTTCAACCGCTTCCCGGCGATCAGCGAAGGCCAGCTTACCAAGTTGCGCGCGAGCCTCGTGCGCAAAGAGTCCCTCTCGTCACTTGCAGTCGAGCTTGGCCTCTCGGAGCTCCTGCGAGCCGATGCGCCGGCGCTGGCGAGCGGCGGCGGCAACAGCCCGGCCATGCTCGCCGACACCCTCGAAGCGGTTTATGGCGCCGTGTTCCTCGACGGCGGCTATGCCGCTGCCCGCGAGGTCATCCGGCACACGTTCGAGGCGAAGTTCGAGCGGCTCGACCCGGACAGCCCGGCCAAGGACTCTAAAACCCTCCTGCAGGAAGTCCTCCAGGGGCGTAAGCGTAAGCCGCCCGTCTACCGGGTTGTCGCTACCCAAGGCGCCCCACACAAGCAGACCATCGAAGTGGAATGCGAAGTTGCCGAACTGAAACTCGTTGCGTCCGGGATCGGTAGTACGCGGCGGATCGCGGAGCAGGACGCTGCCGGAAAAATTCTCAGGCAGGTGGGCAAATGAGCTCTTTCAAGTGCGGCACCATCGGCATCACGGGTCGCCCCAACACGGGCAAGTCCAGCCTCTTGAACCGCCTGGTGGGGCAGAAGCTGTCGATCGTTTCACCCAAGGCGCAGACCACGCGCCATCTCGTTACCGGCATCCTGACCGCACCCGATTGCCAGTACGTGTTCATCGACTCACCTGGGTTCCAGACGCTGCATTCCAACGTGCTCAACAAGACGCTGAATCGCCGGGCGACGGATACCGCACGCGATGCCGACGTAGTGCTCTGGGTCATCGAGTCCCCCAAGCTCTTCGATGCCGACCGGAGCCTGCTCGAGCGCATTCCGGCGAAGCAGAAAGTCATCGCCGTCGCCAACAAGGTGGACCTCGCGCGCGAGCAGGAAAAGCTGCTGCCTTTCCTGGACAAGGTTTCCAAGGAGCGGGCTTTCCATGCGATCGTCCCGGTCAGCGCCAAGTCCGGCCGCAACGTAGGCGAGCTCTTGCGCGTGTTGCGCGACGCATTGCCCGAAGCCCAGGCGATGTACCCGGAAGACCAGGTCACCGATCGCAACGAACGGTTCTTTGCTTCGGAGCTGGTGCGCGAAAAGCTTTTTCGCGAACTCGGCGAGGAACTCCCGTACAGCTGCGAGGTCGCAATCGACAGCTTCAAGGAAGAGGGGTTGCTGCGGCGGATCGAGGCGACCATCTGGGTCGAGCGAGAAAGCCACAAGCCGATCGTCATCGGGGACAAGGGCGAAAGGTTGAAGCGAATCGGGACTGCGGCACGCAAGGACATGGAGAAGCTCTTCGACGGCAAGGTCTACCTCGGCCTCTGGGTCAAGGTGAAAAGCGGCTGGACGGACGATGCGCGGGCGCTGCGGACCTTCGGCTATAGCTGAGGCGGCAGATGGCGCAATCCCGGCGAAGGGTCGAGCAGGAGCCCGGTTTTGTGCTCCACAGCTATCCCTACAAGGAGACCAGCCTCATCGTCGAGGCGTTCTCCCGTCGGCATGGGCGCGTCGCGCTGATCGCCAAAGGCGCTCGCCGGCCTCGTTCGGCCTTGCGCGGACTGCTGCATGCCTTCCAGCCCCTGCGGCTCTCCTGGTCGGGCACCGGTGAACTCAATACGCTGATCAACGCCGAATGGCAGGGAGGCATGCCGTTCATGCGGGGCTTCGGGCTCATGTGCGGTTTCTACGTGAACGAGCTCATCCTCCGCCTGCTGCCGCGCGAGGATGCTCACGAGGAGCTCTTCGATGCCTATTGCGAAAGCATCCAGCGACTGGCGCTCGACGAGCCGACCGCCACCGTGCTGCGCCGCTTCGAAAAGCGCCTGCTGACCGAACTCGGCTACGCAATGCTGCTCGACCGCGATGCCGCCAGCGGGGCGCCCATCGACCCCGGCCAGCATTATCTGTACGATCCCGAGCGGGGTCCGCTCCCAGTGACAGGCACGGCAGGCGGTGAAATGGTCGTTCGCGGGAGCACGCTGCTCGACCTCGACAGCGACGATTTCAGCAGCACCGAGACGCTGCACCAGGCGCGCGGCCTCATGCGGGCGCTGATCGGCCATCGCCTGCATGGTCAAACGCTGCACACGCGCAGCGTTCTCTTGGAGCTTCAGGACCTATGATCGAACTCGGCGTCAATGTCGACCACGTGGCCACCGTCAGGCAGGCGCGCAGGACCTACGAGCCCGATCCGGTCTGGGCGGCGATCGAAGCGCACCTCGGAGGGGCCGACGGCATCACCGTCCACTTGCGCGAGGACCGCCGCCATATCCAGGACGAGGACGTGAGGCGGCTGCGCGAACTCACGCACATCAAGCTGAATCTCGAAATGGCGGCCACGCCCGAGATGGTCGGCATTGCGCGCAGCATCAAGCCGGAGATGGCGATGCTCGTGCCCGAGGGCCGTCATGAAATCACCACTGAAGGCGGGCTCGACATTGTGGGCCAGGAAGCAAAGCTCAAGGACGCCGTGGCGAGGATCGCGGAAGCAGGGATCATGGTGTCCGTGTTCATTGATCCGGATCCGCGCCAGATCGAGGCGGCCCACCGCGTGGGCGCACGCGTCTGTGAAGTGCACACCGGCCCTTACGCGCATGCCTTCCATATGCTGGGACGGGATGCGGAGGGCCCCGCGGTCGTCGCCGAGCTCGCGAAACTCGCGATGGCGGGGAAGACCATACGCGACCTCGGAATGCGATTCAACGCCGGACATGCGCTCAACTATTTCAACGTCGAGCCGGTGGCCCGACTGCTTGGCGTGCGCGAGCTGCACATCGGCCACGCCATCGTCAGCCGCGCAATATTCGTAGGGATGCGCGAAGCGGTCCGCGAAATGAAGCGGCTGATGACCGAATCACGCTTCGTGCAGCAGGCGCCGCGATGATCTACGGGATCGGCACCGACATCGTCGAGATAGCCCGCATCGCATCGGCGCTCGAGCGATTCGGCGATCGGTTCGCGCAACGCATCCTTTGCGAGCCCGAGCTCAGGCGCTTCGCGTCCCACAAGAAGCCTGCGGCGTACCTCGCGAAGCGGTTCGCGGCCAAGGAGGCGTTTACCAAGGCGCTTGGCACAGGCATTCACGCCCCTGCCAACTGGCACGGGGTCTGGGTTACTAACCTTCGATCAGGCAAGCCGACACTCGAATTCAGCCCGCCGCTGCGCGCGCTGATGGATACCCGAGGCGTCGGCGGTGCCCACGTCTCGCTCACGGATGAGCGCGAACTCGCAACCGCCACTGTCATCTTGGAGACCCGAGCTTGAGCGCAACCGCGCCGGCCAAGCTGCCCCTGGGCCCGGTCATGCTCGATGTCGCGGGCTTGCGCCTTGACGACACCGACCGGCGACGCCTGGCGCACCCGCTGGTGGGCGGCATCATCTTGTTCGCGCGCAATTTCGAAAGTCCGGCGCAGGTCAAAGCACTGACTGCCGAAATTCGCGCCCTGCGTACGCCCGAACTCCTGATCTGCGTCGATCACGAGGGCGGCCGCGTCCAACGGTTCAAGGAAGGCTTCACCGCCATTCCACCGATGCGCCGATTGGGCGAGGTATGGGACAAGGATCGCTCGCGAGCGGTCCGGGCCGCCGAGAGCGTCGGCCACGCGATCGGTGTCGAACTCTCCGCGCATGGCGTCGACTTCAGCTTCACGCCTGTCCTCGACCTGGATTACGGGGCGAGCTCCGTGATCGGCGACCGCGCCTTTCACGCCTCCCCTGAGGGCGTAGGAGCCCTCGGCGCCGCGCTTGTACGCGGATTGCAGTCTGCTGGCATGGGCGCGGTCGGCAAGCATTTCCCCGGGCACGGGTACGCGAAGGCGGATTCGCATGTCGCGATTCCCACCGATGACCGGTCCCTCGAAGAGATCATGGCGACCGATGTGGCGCCTTATGGCCCGGTTATCGCAGCGGGACTGGCCGGCGTCATGCCTGCGCACGTCATCTACACGGCGGTCGACCCCAATCCTGCCGGCTTCTCGGCTTTCTGGATGAAGGAAGTGCTGAGGAAGCAATTGCGATTCGACGGGGTCATTTTCAGCGACGACCTCAGCATGGAAGGCGCGAGCGTCGCAGGCGGCATGAAAGAGAGGGCGCAGGCGGCGCTTTCCGCCGGATGCGATGTCGTGCTTGTCTGCAACGCGCCCGAAGCAGCGGATCAGCTGCTTGCAGAGCTTCCGGCCACGGGCTTTTCCACCGCGCGCCTCGAGCGCATGCGCCTTGCCTCGGAGCGCGCAGTTTCCCTTGGCGCCGAAAGCTATCGAGCCGCGCTCGCCGATGTGGCCTCGCTTGCCTGACCGGCGCCATGAGCGAGGCGTTTGACCCGAAAGCCTTCGTAGCCGGGCTGCCCAATCTGCCCGGCGTCTATCGCATGCTCGGAGCGGCGGGGGAAATCCTCTACGTCGGCAAGGCTCGCGATCTCAAGAAGCGCGTTTCCAGCTACTTCACCAAGACCCAGCAAAGTCCTCGCATCGGGCTGATGGTCGGGCAGATCGCCTCCGTCGAGACGACGGTGACTCGGTCGGAGGGCGAAGCGCTACTGCTCGAGAACAACCTCATCAAGAGCCTGACGCCGCGCTACAACATTCTTTTCCGGGACGACAAATCGTACCCATACCTGATGATCGCGGGTCATAAGTTCCCGCGCATCGGTTTCCATCGTGGGGCACAGGAGAAGAAAAGCCGCTATTTCGGCCCGTTCCCCCATTCCTATGCCGTGCGCGAAAGCATCCAGCTGCTCCAGCGCGTGTTTCGCCTGCGCACCTGCGAAGACTCGGTGTTCGAGAACCGATCGCGGCCGTGCCTGCTGCACCAGATCCAGCGGTGTTCCGCACCCTGCACCGCACTCATCGATGCCGAATCGTATGCGCTCGACGTGCGCAACGCCGAGCTCTTCCTGCTGGGGCGCGAAAACGATGTCATCGACACGCTCACGGCAAAAATGAACACCGCCTCGGAAGCCGAGCACTTCGAGGAGGCCGCGCAATTCCGCGACAAGGTGCGCGCGCTGTCCCGAGTGCAGGCGCGCCAGTACGTCGAGTCGGCCGTGGGCGTGGACGCGGACGTCGTGGCTTGCCGCATCGAAGGCGGCATCTCATGTGTAAACCTGGTGATGATCCGGGCCGGCCGCCACGTGGGCGATCGAAGCTTCTTCCCGCAGAATGCCGATGACGCCACCTGCGGCGAAGTGATCCTGGCCTTCCTGACCCAGCACTACCTCGACCAGCCGATCCCGCCGCTGATCCTCGCCAACGCCGAGCTGGAAGGCGAAGCGCTGGAGGCGGCGCTTGCCGAGCAGGCGCAGCGTCCGATTCGCCTCATCACTACGCCGCAGGGCGAGCGGCGCATCTGGCTGGAGATGGCGGAAAAGAACGCGCTGCTGTCGCTCGCCAACCGCGTGCGGGAGCGGGGCACGCAGGAAGCGCGGCTGGTCGCCTTGCGCGAAGCCCTCGGCTTGCCGGAATCGGCACAGCGAATCGAGTGCTTCGACATCAGCCACACGATGGGGGAGGCGACGGTCGCCTCATGCGTCGTGTTCGACGGCCATGGCATGCAGAAGTCGGACTACCGGCGCTTCAACATTCGCGACATCACCCCCGGCGACGACTACGCGGCGATGCGACAGGTCCTTTTCCGGCGCTACTCGCGGCTGTCGACGGAGGGCGCGAAAATTCCCGACCTTGTGCTGATCGACGGAGGCAAGGGCCAGGTTTCGCAGGCCCGCGCCGCGCTGGTTGAACTGGGGCTGAACGATGTGAGCGTGGTCGGCGTCGCCAAGGGCCCCGAGAGGAAGCCCGGCCTCGAGCAACTCATCGTCGAAGGCGACGGCCCGCCGGTGAGCCTGCCGCCCCAGCATCCCGGCCTGCATCTGATCCAGCAGATCCGCGACGAAGCGCATCGCTTCGCGATCGTGGGCCACCGCGCCCGCCGGGGGAAAAGCCGCACCACCTCGGAGCTGAACGAGATCAAGGGCATTGGCGACAAGCGGCGCCGAGCGCTGCTGTCCCATTTCGGCGGGATCAAAGGGGTGCAGTCCGCCGCCATGGACGACCTTGTGAAAGTCGAGGGCATCAGCCGGTCTACCGCACAGCGAATCTATCGCCACCTGCACGGCGAAGCGGAAGAAAAAGCGCGGACAGGCTAGAGGTCCCGGGGTTACAGTCCGCAGATGGCTAAAATGCCGCGCAACCTCCCTAACTACGTGACGTGGTGCCGGATCCTCATGATCCCGCTCATCATCGGCGTTTTCTACGTGCCCGACACCTGGTTGAACCCGGAAAACAAGAACTTTGCCGCAACCGGCATTTTCATCGTCGCAGCCATCACGGACTGGCTCGACGGCTACCTCGCGCGGATCCTCGACCAGATGTCGGCGTTCGGCGCATTCCTCGACCCGGTGGCCGACAAGCTCATGGTGGCAGGCGCGCTCGTAGTGCTTCTCCATCTCGACCGGGTCGAGCCGCTGGTCGCGCTCATCATCATCGGCCGAGAGATCGCGATCTCGGCGCTGCGCGAATGGATGGCCCAGATGGGTCAGGCCAAGAGCGTTGCCGTCGCCTTCATCGGCAAGCTGAAGACGGTGGGCCAGATGATCGCCATCCCGCTGCTCCTTTTCCATGACGACCTCATGGGCCTTTTCAACTGCCAGTGGCTCGGCACCATCCTGATCAACGTTGCCGCGGTCCTGACGGTCATTTCCATGCTGTATTACCTTCGCAAGGCCGGGATCACCGTGGAAGGCCCAGTTTGACTCGGGTGCCCCCGCCCATTAAAATTACCGGCTGTTCTCTGCGGGAGTAGCTCAGTTGGTAGAGCGCAACCTTGCCAAGGTTGAGGTCGAGAGTTCGAGACTCTTCTCCCGCTCCAGGTTCACCGAGGGAGGGCCTTTGCGGGCCCTCCCTTTTTAGCCCCGGTGTCCGGCCCTCGAGCCCAGTCCCCGACACGGCGCGGTAGCAAAGCGGTTATGCAGAGGCCTGCAAAGCCTTTTAGAGCGGTTCGACTCCGCTCCGCGCCTCCAGATTCCCATTCCTGCCGGCCGGCGTCAGGCGCCCTCGCTTCATGCGTGCGCGCCATCTCCGAGCAGTGCCGGAACACGCCGCGGCAATAGGGCAGTCCGGCCGGAAAGGTGGTGCGCAGGGCGGGAATCGAACCCGCACGCCCTTACGAGCTTCGGATTTTAAGTCCGATATGTCTACCAATTCCATCACCCGCGCGAAGAATGCGAATGATACAGCCCAGACCCGGGCGGGTGCTTTCGGCGTGTGGCTTAGAATGCATGCAACAGGCCTGCCGGGCCCCGGCCTGCGGATCACAATCCAGAACTTTAATTTTGTTAGACTTAAGCACCAAGCGGCTTACAGGCCAATTGATATATAAGATCAACTATAGCGTCCGGGCACGCGCCTGATGGCGCTCCCCTTGCCGCGCATCGTCGCGCTGGGCGATGCGGCGGTCCTCGCGGATTTTTCCGATACGCTCGACCTCGCCGTGAACGCAAAAATCCAGCAGCTTGCCGAGGCGATTCGACGCCGCAAGGTGGCCTGGATCAGCGACATAGTTCCAGCGCTCGGCTCACTCGCGCTGCATTTCGATCCGGAGCGCTATGAGCTTGCCGTGCCGCCGATCGAAGCCGCCACCGCGCTGATCAAGGATTGCCTTTCCCGCAAGCTGCCGGGCCTCGAGGATCTCGCGCGCACGGTCGTCGTGCCCGTGTGCTACGAGACGGCCCTGGCCCTGGATCTCGCCGAGGTCGCCGAGCGATGCAAGCTCTCGGTCGAGGAGGCGATCCGACGCCATTGCGCCTCGCCCCATCGCGTGCTGATGGTGGGGTTCGCGCCGGGCCATCCCTACATCGGCGGCCTGGACGAGAAGTTGGCGGTCCCGCGGCGGACAACGCCCCGGCCAAGCGTCACCGCCGGCTCGGTCGCGATCGCAAACGCGCAGTCCGTTGTCTACCCGTTCACGATCTCCGGCGGCTGGAGCATCATTGGCCGCACGCCGCTGAGGATCTTCGATGCAGGCCGCGAGCCGCCCGCCCTCATGGCCCCCGGCGATTGCGTGCAGTTCGAGGCGATCACCCGAGCGCGGTTCGACGAACTTGCGGCCGGCTCAAAATGACGATCAAGGTCTCGCGCCCCGGGTTCCTCACCACTGTGCAAGACGCAGGCCGGTTCGGGTTGCAGCACCTCGGCATCGTTCCGTGCGGCGCAATGGACGCTTATTCGCATCGTCTTGCCAATGCGTTGGTCGGTAATGATCCGGGAGCGGCCACGCTCGAATGCACCGTGCTCGGGCCCGAGCTCGTTTTCGAGCAGGCGACGCTCATCGCACTCTATGGCGCTAATTTCGAGGCCAGCATCGCACGCGAGCCGTTCCCGAAGAACCGGCCGGTGCTGGTCAACGCAGGCGCCGTGCTGGCGACGGGCAGGGCTGTGCGAGGCGCCCGCGCCTACCTCGCGATCGCAGGCGGCATAGAGGCGCCGGTCACCCTAGGCAGCCGGAGCACCTATGTGCCGGCGGGCTTCGGCGGGCTCGGCGGGCGAGCGCTCAAGGCAGGCGATGAAATTCCGTGCGGGGAGGGACTCGAGGCGCTTTCCATGACCCGTTTCAAGAAGGTCGCCCGGCAAGGCCTCCTCTTGCGCGGCGGCTTCCAGACCGTCCGCTGGTCGGCAGCCGAACTGACGCTGCCGGTCGAGAACACCCTTGCCGTGCGCGCGCTGGAAGGGCGCCACCATGCGCAGTTCGATGCCGCGTCGCGCGATGCGTTCTTCGGGGAGCACTGGCGGGTGTCGCCGGATTCCAATCGCATGGGCTACCGCCTCAAGGGGCCGCGCCTTACCCGTGGCAAGGCAGTCGAGATACTATCGGAGCCGACCTGTTTGGGGACCGTACAAGTGCCGAACGATGGCGTTCCGATCGCCCTGATGGCCGACCACCAGACCACCGGCGGCTATCCGAAGATCGCCGAGCTCGCAGGCGCCGACATCCCGTCCCTCGCGCAGCTGCAGCCCGGCGGGATCGTGCGCTTCATAAAGTGCACGCTCGAGGAGGCCCTCGCCGCGCGGCGGGCGAGCCAGGAGCAGGTGCGGTCGGTCATACGGTCCGTGGAATGGGAGATGAAAACGGCATGAAAAGCATCGACCTCAATTGCGACATGGGAGAAAGCTACGGCGCCTGGAAGATGGGCGCCGATGCCGAGATCATGCCGCTGATCACCTCGGCAAACATCGCCGCCGGCTTTCACGCGGGCGACCCGGCGACGATCCGCAAGACCGTGCGCCTGGCAGCCGATCATGGCGTCGCGATTGGCGCCCATCCGAGCCTGCCGGACCTGTCCGGGTTCGGCCGCCGCACCATGAAAGTGTCCGCGCAAGAGGTCTACGACATGGTGCTCTACCAGGCGGGGGCGGTCGAAGCGTTTGCACGCGCGGCAGGTGCCAAGCTGCATCACGTCAAATGCCACGGCGCGCTCTACAACATGTCCGCCATGGATGAGGAGCTTTCGGATGCAATTGCACGCGCCGTAAAAGACCTTGGCTCCGGCGTGCAGCTTTACGCGCTCTCGAACAGCCGCATGGTCGAGGCTGGGAAAAAGCGGGGCCTTGCGACGATCGGCGAAGTGTTCGCCGATCGCGGCTACATGGACGATGGCACGCTCGCGCCGCGCGGCCAACCCGGCGGCATGATCGAGGAGGCGGAAAAGTCCGTCGCCCAGGTGCTCGGCATGGTGGACGAAGGCATCGTCGTCAGTCTGTCCGGCAAGCGCGTGCCTGTGTCTGCAGGGACGCTCTGCCTGCATGGCGACCAGCCCGGCGCAGTGGCATTTGCGGAGGCACTGCGCGAAACCTTCAAGACCACGGTATCGCGCTCGCGGCGCCATGACAACCGACCCTCGCCTCAAGCGCGCCGCCTGGTTCCTCGTCGACGCCCACGCCGAAAAGGAACGCTTCGGGGCGTTTCCGGACGATGCGGTGCCCCGTTCGGTGGCGGAGGCCTATCTCGTGCAGGATGAGTTCGTCGCGCTCAAGTCGCGCGCCTGCGGCCCGGCTATCGGCCACAAAATTGCGCTCACAACCCCCGCCATGCGCGCGATGGTGGGCTTGAGCGACTCGATCGGCGGCGTGCTTCATGCTAAGCAAGTCGTTCGCGCGCCCGCAAACGTGAGCGCGGCCGACTACGGCCGCTTGATCGTCGAATTCGAGATTGCCGTGCAGCTGGCCGCGGATCTTCTGCCCGGCTCGAGCCCGCACACGCGCGAATCGGTCGCCAATGCTGTCGGTGCGGTCATGCCCGCCTTCGAACTCGCCGATGACCGCGACGCGGATTACACGGGCCTGTCTTCCAACGTGCTTGGCCTGGTCGCGGACAACGCATGGAACGAGGGGGCGGTGCTGGGTACGCCGGTCGAGGATTGGCGCGGGATCGACCTGGCTGGCCTCCACGGTGTGGCCACGATCAATGGCGAGAAAGTCGGGGAGGGGTACGGCCGCGATGCGATGGGCCACCCATTCGAGGCACTGGCCTGGGTGGCGAACAACCTTGCCAAAAGGGAAAAGCACTTGCGCGCCGGCCAATTCGTGATTACCGGCAGCTTAGTGACCTCGAAGTTCCCGAAGCCCGGTGACGTGATCGGGTTCGATCTCGGTGAACTCGGCAGCATTGAATTGCGCGTCGGCTAGCCAGCCGCACGCCGTTTCAGTCGAGGGTCTTGCGCAGGGCGAATTTCTGCACCTTGCCGAGCGCGTTCTTCGGCAGGCCGTCCACAAATACGATTTTCCGGGGGTGCTTGTAGCGCGCAAGCTTGTCGCCGAACAGCGCTTGCACGCCGGCCTCGTCGATCGTGGCGCCCGCCTTGCGGACGATGACGGCGCAAGCCGCTTCGCCCCACTTCGCGTCGTCAATGCCGACCACCGCGCACTCTGCAATGTCGGGACAATCGGCCAGCACGTTTTCGAGCTCGGCCGGATGGATGTTCTCGCCGCCCGAGATGATCAGGTCCTTCGAGCGGCCGTCGATCCACAGGTAGCCCTCGTCGTCCCAGCGGCCGAGGTCGCCTGTCCGGAACCATCCATCTTTCGTAAACGCGGCAGCAGTGGCTTCCGGGTTGATCCAGTAGCGGCGGATCACGTTCGGCCCGCGTACCTGCACTTCCGAATCGACGATCCGGACTTCGCAGTGCAGGGCGGGCTTGCCCGCGCTGCCGGCCTTGGCCATCGCGTCATGCGCCATGAGCACCGTGGCCACCGGGGCCGTCTCCGTCGCGCCGTAAATCTGGCCGATCGGGACGCCGCGCTCATGAAAAGCGCGAATTAGCGAGAGCGGCACCACCATCGATCCGGTGTAGACGACGCGAAGGCAGGAGAGGTCGGTCTTCGCCCACTCAGGATGGCTGATCACCGCCTGCAGGGCTGCGGGGACGAGCAACGACAACGTGGGTCGGCGCGCGGCTACATCGGCAAGCCACTGGCCCGGCTCGAATCGCTTGTGCAGCGTGACGGTGGCGCCGGCCAATAGCGCCGGCAGTGTCTGGTTGTTGAGCCCGCCTACATGGAACATCGGCAGGGGCGAGAGCACGTGGTCGTCCTGCCGCAAGTCGTGCGCGTGGATCGAATTGAACCCGTTCCACAACAGCGCCGACTGGGTCAGCACTGCGCCCTTCGGTTCGCCCGTCGTCCCCGATGTGTAAACGATGAGGGCTTCGTCTTCGTCGCTGCCGACAAGCGCGGGCTCGGAGTCGGGCAGGGCCTCGCCCATCGGGATGCGAACGGTCGCGCGAAGCTTCGATGCGGTCGCCTCGAATTCCGGATCGAAGAACAGCACGCGGGGCGAGCAATCGTCGATCATCACGCCGAACTCGTGCGCGGTCAGCCGCCAGTTGAGCGGGACGAGCAGGGCGCCCAATCGCGAAGCCGCGAACAGCAGGACCAGCATGTCCGGGTGGTTGTAGCCGAGGAACGCTATGCGATCGCCTTTCGCAACGCCCAGCCCCGCGAGCCCACGGGTCGCGGCTTGCGTTTTCGACCACAGCGCTGCGTAGGTGAGGTCGGTACCCTGGAAGTGCAGGGCAGTCCTGGCTGGCGTGTGCTGCGCCCAGCGCTCGATGAAGCGCGAGAGGTTCACGTTCGCCGTTCAGGTGTCCGATTCGCCCGGCTCATAGAGCGTTTCGCGCCCAAGGCGATCCAGGCACAGCTCCGCGGTCCACGGCAGCATGAGTGCGCCGCACCGCGAATCGCGATACAGGCGCTCGAGCGGCAGGCTTTTGAGCATCGACTGGCCGCCGCAGGTGCGGATCGCGAGCCTGCACAGGTCGTTCGCGTTCTCCATGATCGTGTATTGCGTCGCGTAGGCGCGCAGCCGTGCATCCTTGGGCGGATCCACGCGCGCGTCCTCGAGCATCCGCAGGAACAGCGCGCGCGTCTGTTCGAGTTTAACGAACATTTCGGCCACCGCGATCTGTTTTGTCGGATACATCCGGCGCTTGACCGGCGGCGTGCCCGGCACTTCGCCACGCAAATACTTCACGGTGAATTCGTAGGCCGCAATGGCGATCCCCATGTAAGTCGGGGAGAGCGTCGTGAACATGTGCGGCCAGCGGCTCGCCGCCTGGAAATACACCCCACGCGGCATCATCGCCGCATCGTCCGGGACGAAAAGGTCCTTGAAGAGGAGGGTGCGCGAGACTGTTCCGCGCATGCCGAGCGGATCCCAGTCCCCCGTCACGGTCAGCCCCGGCGCCTTGCCGGGCACCGCCATGTAAAGGGTGTCCTTCATCGAGAGGTCGGGCTTGTCCTCGGTGCACAGCACCCCGTAGTAGTCGGCCGCGCCCGAGAGCGAGGCGAAGATCTTCTTGCCGTTGATGACCCAGCCACCGTCCACTTTGGTCGCGAGGGTGCCGAACGGCGCCTTGCCCGCCGCCGCGGCGCTGCCTTCGGAGAACGGTTGCGCATAGACGGCGCCGTCTTCCACCACCCGCTTGAAGTGCAGTTCGCGGTGCTTCTCGTGCTCGGCGCGCTGCTCAGGAGTCATTTCGAGATCGTCTGCAAGCAGCCCCGGCCACAGCGTGGAGCACGCATGCATGTTGAACGTGAGCGCCGTGGCGCCGCAGTATTTGCCGAGTGTCGCGGAAACTATCGAATACGTTTTGAGGTCGGCGCCGCGGCCGCCGAATTTTTCCGGCACGCAGAGCCCAAGCAGCCCCGCTTTGCGAAGGTCGGCGTAGTTCTCGAACGGAAAGCTGGCTTCCTGGTCATAGCGCGCCGCGCGGCCCGCAAATGCCGGCCCCAGTTCTTCCACAAGCTCGACGAGTTCAGCCTGCTTGGCAGTGAGGGCGTAATTCGAGCCCGTGACCGAGTAGCGGGGATCGCTCACAGCGCGTGGCGCTCGAGGAAAGCGAGCAGGGCGCTGTTGAACGCCTCGGGCTGGTCCATCGGCCCGAGATGACCGCATCCCGGCAGGCAGACGTACTCGGAGGCGGGAATCTTCTGCGCCATGCGCTCCATCATCTTGGGCGGTGCAACCATATCGTCACTTCCGGACATCACGAGCGTCGGCACGCTGATTTGCGCGAGCAGCGCCCGGCGGTCGAACGTCGTCAACATAGCCACGGCCTTTCGATACGTTTCCGGCGGGACGGTCGCCATAACTTGCGCGGCCAGCATGAGGCCGTACGGATCCGACATCGCGCCATGCATCGTCGGCATGAGCTTGGCCGCGATCTCGTTCATGGTGCGGCCAAGATCCAGCGGCTTGATCCGCGCGTCGATGAACTGCTGCGTGAAATCGGTGCTGGTTCCGGCAAAGGCAGGACTCGAGAAGGTGAGGGCGAGGGCGGCGATTTTTTCCGGGAAGATCGCGTAAGCTTCCTGCGCGATCATGCCGCCCATGCTGTGCCCAACGAGGACGACCGGGCCTGCGTCCAATCGACTGACCGCCGATTCGAGCGCCTTGGCAACGTTCGTGAAAGTGTACGGGTCCGCCGCCGGCGTGCCTCCATAGCCCGGCGCATCCCAAGCGAGCGTCTGGTAGCCGTGGGATTGGAAGAAAGGGATCTGGCGTTGCCATGCTGCACGGCCTCCGCCGATGCCATGCAGGAAAACCAGCGTAGTCACGCGAGCTCGCCTTGCAGGACGCCCTCTTTGACGACGATGCGCCCATCGAGGCTCACACTGCAGTTGCGAAAGGGCAGGTCAAAGTGGCCGAGCGTGTGACGGCCTGCGACCTCGTTTGCGCCGGTCGAGTAAAGGAAGTTGCCTGCGAAGGCGCGCTGCTCGGTGCCGTTGCAATCCCGCTTGTCGTACATCGCAAGCGATTCCCACCGCGCCCGCGGGTTCATGCCCCAGCCGACGTGCGAGACGGCATAGGCCTCCCGATCGCCCCAGGCGGCGAAGTAGCCGCGCATCAGTTCCGCGTCAGTACCGCTTCCTTCGATCTTGGTTACGTAGTCGGCCTCGATCTCGAGACGGATAGGTGTCTCGACGTAGCGCTTGAACGTGAGATTCACATCCCCTGCCGCCATCACGAGCGTCCCATTGACGCTGTTGGCGCGCGGAAAAGCCAGGCACAAGCCGCCGGGCCAGTGAGAGAGGGTGCCCGGCTTCTCCGTATAGCCCCACACCCCGCCTACTTGCGCGCCCTCGACGGTGATTGCGAGATCCGTTCCGGCAGGCGACGTGACAGTCATTTTCTTCGCCGCCTTCAACAGGCGCATGGCCGCCCTCACCTTCTGCTCGTCGGCGGAGGAGGGGGCAAGGCGCTCGAGCGCTTCGGGGTGCTCGTTCGAGATGTAGAGGATGCGAGCGCCGCCTTTGAGGATCGCCGGCAGTTCCGCAGCGTGCATGAGGCCTTCGATCGTGCAGTCGGCGACGAAAGTGGACGCCGAAAGCGCCGCGATGGCCGGCCCGAGATTTTGCAAAGCCGTCGAGGCGCCGGTCGAGCGGACCGGCACGGGCGCGGTCTGGCGCGGCGTGGGCAGCACGACATGGAAGGGACGCGCCTTGAGCTGGAGAAGCGCCAGTTCGGCCAGCTGGACGTTCAGGGACCGGGATTGCGTTTCCGAGAGGATGGCGCAGGCGTCGTTCGGACCCACTTTGCACTTTGCGAATACCTCCGCAAAGAGGTCGATCCACTTGCCTTCGATGCGGTCGGCGAACATGCGCCGATTGTAAGGCACGTGTTTCGCAAGCCCGCTTCGAAAGTGTTCGTTAAGGAACATAGGCGGGCATGCCCTTCGGGTACACTCGATCGATGATCGTTTATGACCTCAAGTGCAGCTCCGGACACCGTTTCGAGGGGTGGTTTGCATCCGCGACCGAGTTTTCCGGCCAGCAGGACCGCAAGCTGCTCACCTGCCCATCTTGTTCCGACGCGGTCATTGAGCGCATGCCTTCGCCGACCCGGATCAACGTTGGCGCAGTCGAAAAGGCACCTGTCCCGGCCAAGACCGATCCGGTCGAGAACAAGGACGCCCTGGCAATCGCGCAAATGCTCTACTCCAAGATGCTCGACGAAATGCTCATCAAGAGCGAGGACGTCGGCTCCGACTTTCCCGAGCAGGCTCGGCGGATTTATTACGAAGAAACGCCGGCCCGGGCCATCCGGGGTGTCGCCACCGACCAAGAGCACAAGGAGATGGTCGAGGAAGGGATTCCCGTCGCCCGGCTGCCCATCCCGCCCAAGAATCGCCTGAACTAGCCGGTCTGGGTCTGTCCAATCTGAATTGGACACAATGTGTATTATGTTAAATCAAGCCTCGAGATCAATTCCTTGGAAACAATCGCTTAACCCTACTGAACCGCCCCGGCCCGCTTCAGTAAGCTCACCACAGGTTCCAGACCCTTTTGCTGGGCCAGCTTCAAAGCCGAATCCCCAGTGCTCCGGGTTTTGTAGTTCACGTCTGGATCCCCGTACAGGAGCGCCCGAGCCGCTTCCTCATGCCCGTTGCGTACTGCAAGCATCAGCGGCGTGTACTCGTTCGGTGCGATCGCGTTTTTGTCCGCGCCGTGATCCATCAGGAACCGGATCATCCCGGCCCGGCCTTCGAATGCAGCGTAATGCAGCGGCGCCCAGGCACCCGGCGAATTGACCTCCGCACCGTTCTCAATCAGCAACTTGGCGACTTCCACGTGGCCCTTGAGGCTCGCGGCCATCAAGGCGGTGTCGCCAAACTTGTTCCGGGTGTTCACGGCGGCTTTGCGGCTCAAAAGGTACGAAACAATTGCCGCGTGGCCGTTCCGGGAGGCCAGCATGAGGAGCGTGTTGCCTTCGCGGTCCGCCGTATCCGCCGACGCGCCACGTTCAACAAGTTTTTGGACGGTCGCCAGATCGCCTTCAAGCGCGGCGCGGGACGAATCTTCGAGCGTCTGGCCGAACGCCACGCCCAAGGTGCCTAGAAGGACGGTGACGAACAAGATTCTGGCAGGGGTCAGGTCGATCCAGATCTTCATGTAAATCCTTAGACGTTTTTGCTAAACGGCTGCAAGAACAAGCGATGTTTGACTGCTCTTGGCATTGGACTGGGCGTTTGCGCCATCGTTCAACCTCAAGGCATTCGTCCGATCAAGTCCGATGCAAAAAGCTTGGGGTTCAGGGGATGGCGGGCAGAAACGCGGAATCGGCCGGCCTCCCGTGCAAACCGCAGCCAAGCCCCGGGCACCGCTTCCGGGACCTTGTTTCGGGGCTCGATCGTAAAGAACCGGCCTTTACCGGTCGCGCTACGGAAAGCCTGGTCGTAGGCCCATTTCTGGAGCACTTCGGACAGGATTTCCATGTGTTCCCGGTCGGTTACGGGCCAGGAGAGAAGGCTTTCCCGCCCTCCTTCCTTCAGCAGCTTGATGACCTGCGCAATCCGCTCGCCTCGATCCGATCCAGCCAGTTCCTTAGCCAGTAACGGGGCACCGCCCGCGAATGCCAGCCACTCTTCGGCTTCCGGGACCTTTTCCGCCTTCAACCAGGCCGCACCGTCGGTTGCATCCGGGAGCGGAATCGGCAAGCTTATGCACCGACTCCGGACCGTCGGCAGTAGGCTCTTTGGGTTGTCCGAAACCAATAAGAAACAAGCACCAGACGCTGGATCCTCCAGTGACTTGAGAAGCGAGTTCGCGGCATTGGCGTTCATCGTTTCGGCCGGGTGGAACAGAGCTATCCGGCGTTTGCCGCGATGCGAGCCGATGTTCAGGAAATCCGCCAGCGCCCGGACTTGGTCGACCTTGATCTCATGGCTCGGCTTGGTCGTCTTGGAGGGCGCCGGTGCGTCTTCGGAGGGGTCCGGCAACCCCGCCAGAATCTCCGGCTCGACCTGCCTGAAATCCGGGTGCTGGCCTCCGGCATACCATCGGCAGCCCTCGCAGTGGCCGCACGGCTGGTCGGCCCCGGGCGTCTCGCACAGCACCAGGTTGGCAAAGCGACGGGCCAGGTCCAGCTTGCCGGTGCCGCGCGGGCCGTGGATCAGGAGGGCCTGGGGAAGGTTCTCCAGCCGGCTGGTCAGTTGCTCCCAAGCTGGCCGGGTCCAGGGCGTCATGGCCGTCAGAGCGCTCCGATCTGCGAGCGCAGTTCCAACCGGATCGCTTCGAGTGTCTGCGTCGAATCGATTACGCGCACCCTGCCCGGCTCCGCCTTGGCGAGCGACAGGTACGTCTCCCTCACGCGCCCGAAAAAGGCTTGCCCTTCCCGTTCGAACCGATCGAGCGCCCGGCGCGACTTCATCATGCGGTCGCGACTCACCTCGTACGCGCAGTCGAACACAAGCGTGCAATCCGGGACGAGGTCGGGATGTACTACTTTCTTGAGCGCATCGATGAGTCCACGCTCGACGCCTTTGCCCCCGCCCTGGTACGCAAGCGTGGCATCGGTAAACCTATCGCAGACGACCCAGGTCCCGGCCTTGAGCGCGGGCAGGATGAGCTTCTTGAGGTGATCGTCACGCGCCGCAAACACGAGCAGCGTTTCGGTGACCGCATCCATTGGCTCGTGCAGCACGATCTCGCGAAGCTTCTCGGCAAGCGGCGAGCCGCCGGGCTCGCGCGTGACCAGCACCGCATGTCCGTCCGAGCGCAGCTCATTGGCGAACCACTCGACGTGCGTGGACTTGCCCGCGCCGTCGACGCCTTCGAACGTGATGAATTTCCCCCGCATGCCGGCATTATCGCTTTAACTGGTACTTCGAAACGGCCCGGTTGTGCTCGTCGAGCGTCCTTGAAAACTGGCTCGTGCCGTCGCCGCGCGAGACGTAATACACGGCCTGCGACTCAGCGGGGTGCAGCGCAGCTTTCAGGGACGCAAGGCCGGGCATCGAGATCGGCGTCGGCGGCAGTCCGGCTCGCAGGTAAGTGTTGTAAGGCCCATCGGCCTGCAGGTCCCGCTTGCGCAGATTGCCATCGAACGACGTGCCCAGCCCATAGATGACGGTGGGGTCCGCCTGCAGCCGCATGCCGATCCGCAAGCGGTTCACCAGCACGGACGCAATCATCGTCCGCTCGGACGCGCTGCCGGTTTCTTTTTCCACCACCGAAGCCATGACCAGCGCTTCGTAGGACGAGCGATACGGCGCCTTGGGATCGCGCGCGGCCCATTCCGCCGCAAGCTGCCGCTGCATGCTCCGGTAGGCGCGCGCGAGGACCTCGAAGTCGCTCGACCCCTTGTCGAACAAGTAGGTGTCCGGGAAGAACAGCCCCTCGGGATGCTCCTCGGAAGCGTTGATGCGCTTGAGGATCTCGGCATCGGACAACTCGCGCGAATCGCGCTTCAGGTCCGCATTCGACGCCATGGCCGCGCGTAGTTGGCGGAAAGTCCATCCTTCGATCAGGGTCAGCTCGCCTTGCGTCACATCGCCGCGCGTAAGCTTGTCCAGCAGCTGCAGCGGCGTCGTGGCCTCGCTCAATTGGTAGCTGCCCGCCTTGATGTCGCGTGTCTTCCCAAGCGCCCGCGCGAGCGCCTCGAACTGGAACCGCCCGACCGGAATGCCGTTGCCCTCCATCTGCCGCGCGGCCGAGCGCAGGGCGCTGCCGGGCAGGATGCGGAATTCCGCCGGGTAAGTCCCGATCGCGATCGGCTCGAGCGCATACCAGGCGGCATAGCCAACCAGCGCAAGAAGCGCTACGAAGAAAAGGGCGAAAAGTTTGCGGATGAAGGAGAGCAAGGGGTTGCCCGGTACGGCGTTTCGAGAAGGTGCGCCGATATAATAACGGCATCCATGAATGCCATCCTGACCACGACTGGCGTCTCCTGTGCGCCGCTTCCGCAGTTCGGGCTCCTGTCGGTGACAGGGGCGGACGCGCGAGCGTTCCTCCATGCGCAACTGTCCAATGACGTCGAGCACCTGCCTGCTGACTCGACCAGACGCGCCGGTTATTGTTCAGCCAAGGGACGGCTGCTGGCGAGCCTGCTCGTCATTCCGAATGGCGACGGGTTCCTCCTCCAGCTTTCCCAGGACCTTGCCGCGCCGATCGCCAAGCGCCTCACGATGTACGTGCTGCGCTCCAAGGTAAAGATCGCGACAGTGACCGATGAATGGGCGCAGCTCGGCGTATGGGGGCCGGATGCGAATCCAGCGCTGTTGTCGGTTGGGTTCAAAGTGCCGACTGCGCTGATGGGCGTGGAGCACTCGGACAAGGGCAGCGTTGCCAGGATCGATGAGACTCGCTTCCTCGTGCTGGCCCCCGCTGAAACCGCGGAACTCCTGCAAAAACATTTCGTCCCCGCCGCGCCGGAACTCTGGACACTCGCCGACCTGCGCGCCGGCGTTCCCCTGGTTACGCTGCCCACGCAGGACCAGTTCGTGCCGCAGATGGCCAACTTCGAGCTTGTTGGCGGCGTCGATTTCAAGAAGGGCTGTTATCCCGGACAGGAAATCGTTGCGCGCACGCAATACCTCGGCAAGCTCAAGCGGCGCATGTACCGCGGCGAGATCGATGGACCTGTCTCCACCGCACCGCAGGCGGGGCAGGATCTCTTCGGCGCCGAGCCGCAGGCCATCGGCACCATCGTCAATGCGGCCCCGCGCGAGACCGGCGGCTTCGAGTTCCTCGCCGTCATCCAGTCTGCGACGGTCGAACAGGGCGAGGCGATTCATCTCGGCACGCATGACGGACCGGCCGCGCGCATCGCAAGCCTGCCCTACCCGCTTTGAGCGGCCTGCAGTATTACGTCTACTACAAGGCCGACGCGGGGCGCGTGGATGAGATGCGCCGCGCGGTCATGGCGCTCTTCGGGGCGGTGCACTCCGCCACTGGCGTGCAGGGCGACTGGCAGCGCCGGCGCGACGATCCGTCCACGTTCATGGAAACCTACCTGAACGTTACCGACGCCGGGGCGTTCGACCGGGCCCTTGCAGACGCCGTCGAGTCCTCGGGGTTTTCGAGATTGGGCATCGCGCGCATCACGGAAATTTTCCAATGTGCCTGATCGCGTTTGCCCACCGGGTTCACGATGGGTACCCGCTCGTCGTCGCGGCCAATCGCGACGAGTTTTATGCACGACCCACGGCGGCGGCCGCTTTCTGGGACGATGCTCCCACGATCCTTGCCGGGCGTGACCTGGAAGGGATGGGTACCTGGATCGGCGTCACGCGAACGGGGCGGTTTGCCGCCGTCACCAATTTCCGCGATCCACGCCATATGCCGGCGAACGCGCGTTCGCGCGGCGAACTGGTCAGCCGTTTTCTCAAAGGCGAAATGACGGCCGCGCACTTTGCCAAAGACACCGCCGCCGAAGCGAGCGCCTATCGCGGGTTCAACCTGCTCGTGAACGACGGCCGTGAAATGTTCAGCTACTCCAATTGCGCAGGGGAGCCGGTGCGCCTCGAACCCGGCCTCTACGGACTCTCTAACCACCTGCTCGATACGCCGTGGCCAAAGGTGCGAATTGCGCGCGACCGGTTGCGTGCGGCCCTCAATCCGGCGCCGGCGGTCGAGCCCCTATTTACCTTGCTGGCGGACACCACGGTCGCAACCGACCAGGAGTTGCCGAGCACGGGCGTCTCACCGGATCGCGAGAAGATGCTGTCGGCCGCGCGTATCATCTCGGACACCTACGGCACGCGATGCTCCACGGTAATCCTGCAGAAATCAGACGGTGAAGTCCGGTTCGCGGAGCGCACTTACGGCCCGCAAGGCGTCGAACTGGATACCGTGAGTTACGGCTTCAGGCTGAGCGCTTAGGCAAGCACTTTGCGCATGGCCTGGTGAAGGATGCCGGCCTCAAGATACGTCGGCCCCTCATCGACGAAGCCATGCCGCTTGTAAAACCCGAGAGCATGCGTCTGCGCGGAAAGCGCGACTTCCTTGTCGCCGCGTGCACGCGCACATTCCATCAGCATCGTGAGCATTTTGGCGCCGACGCCTTTGCCCCGCCAGTCTTTGAGGACCGCCATGCGCCCGATATGCCCGTCGGGAAGCAGGCGCCCCGTGCCCACTGCGCGGCCATCGTCTCTTGCTACGACGTGCACGCAGGCGGCATCGTATTCGTCGAGCTCGATTTCGGCCGGCACGTTCTGTTCGTCGACAAATACTTCGAAGCGAATCGGACCGGCCTCGGCCTTTGCTTCTTCCCAGCCAAGCGTCTCGATGACCAGCATGGCGGGAGTATAGAATTGCGGCCTTTCGCCGACCAGTCCCCCGACTCCCCTCCGCAATGAAAAGCCTCTGGAACGACGCCGAAGCCGCCGAACACAAAGGGCCGCTCGGGCCGCGCGTGTACACGTCACGCCTGCTCGGCCGCGACAAGTCGCTCGTGCTCCATGGCGGCGGCAATACGTCGGTCAAGCTCACCGAGAAAGACCTGTTCGGCCAGGACCTCGACATCCTTTACGTGAAAGGCAGCGGCTGGGATCTCGAGACCATCGAGGCACCGGGCTTTTCCCCCGTGCGGCTCGATTACATCCGGCGCCTCGCAGCCCTGCCCGCGTTGTCCGATCCGCAAATGGTCAACGAGCTTGCGACGCACATGACGCGCGCCGGTGCACCCGCGCCGTCGATCGAAACGATCCTGCACGGGATCCTGCCGGCGAAGTATGTCGACCACACGCACGCCGATGCGGTGCTCTCGGTCACGAATGCGCCCGGGGGCTTTGAGCGTGTCCGCGAAATTTATGCCGACCGGGTCGTCATCGTTCCTTACGTGATGCCGGGGTTTGACCTTGCAGCCGTTTGCGCGCGCGAGTTTCCTAAGCAGGCGACCAAGAACACCGTCGGCATGGTGCTCATGAATCACGGCATTTTTTCGTTCGGCGAAGATGCACGGCAGGCTTACGAGCGCATGATCGCGCTGGTCGGCGAGGCGGAGACCTATCTCGACCAGCGCAAGAGCTGGTCGATGCGCTACGAAACCAAGCCTCTCGGCAGCGTCAAGCGTGAAGAGATCGCGCAACTGCGGCGTACGCTTTGCGACACAGCCGGCACGCCGATGATCGTGACAATCCGCGATGACGAAAAGTTCCGCGCCTTCGCCCAGCATCCGAAAGTGGGGCAGGTCTCGCAGCAGGGTCCTGCCACCCCGGATCACGTCATCCGTACCAAGCCGCTTCCCATGGTCGGCCGGGATGTCGCGGCCTACGCCGCGGCCTATCGCGCCTATTTCGAGCGGAACGCCGCCAAGGCCAAGGAAAAGAAAACCATGCTGGACCCGGCGCCGCGCATGGCGCTCGATCCCGCGTTCGGTCTGGCCGCAGCGGGCCGCACCGCAAAGGACGCGGCGATCGTAGCCGAGCTTTACGACCACAGCATTGACGTCTTTCTGAGAGCCGAAGGCATCGGCGGGTGGCGCGCCCTGCCGGAAGCCAACCTGTTTGAAGTCGAGTACTGGGATCTCGAGCAAGCGAAGCTTCGCAAGGGCGGCGCTCCGCCGGTGTTCGCCGGCGAGATCGTCATCGTCACCGGTGCCGCGTCGGGCATCGGCAAGGCCTGCGCCGAAAGTTTCCTCAAGCGCGGAGCCGCTGTCATCGGCCTTGATCGCACAGCGTCGATTACGTCGCTCCTCACGCGGCCGGATTATCTCGGCATCGAGTGCGACCTCACCGATCGCGCCGCAGTCGAAGCGGCCCTCGAGCGTGCGGTGAAGGCTTTCGGCGGCGTGGACATGCTGGTGCTGAACGCAGGCATCTTCCCGGCCTCGAACCCGATCCAGGCCATCCCGCTCGATACGTGGCACAAGACGATGGCCGTGAATGTGGAAGCCAACCTTGCGCTCATGCAGGCCTGCCACCCGCTGTTGAAGCTGGCGCCGCGTGGGGGACGCATTGTCGTCATCGGTTCGAAGAACGTGCCCGCACCGGGACCTGGGGCAGGCGCGTATTCCGCCTCCAAGGCCGCGATGAACCAGCTTGCGCGCGTGGCTGCGCTCGAATGGGGCAAGGACAACATCCGCATCAACTCGCTTCACCCCAATGCCGTGTACGACACTGCACTGTGGACAGACGAGGTGCTCGCCTCGCGTGCGAAGGCCTACAACCTTACGGTCGAGCAATACCGCACCAACAACCTGCTGAAGACGGAGGTCTCGTCCCGGGACGTCGCGGAACTGGCAGCGGAGATGTGCGGCCCTCTTTTCGCCAAGACCACGGCCGCCCAGGTGCCCGTGGACGGCGGGAACGAAAGAGTGGTCTGATCGATGGGCTTGAACCGAACGCAGCGCCCCCAGCCTGTCGAAGCGGTGCGCTGGCTGGGCGACCGGCTGGAGTTGCTCGACCAGAGGAAGCTCCCCGATGAGACCGTCTACGTAACCTGCCGGACCGCCGCGGAGACTGCGACGGCGATCCGCGACATGGTCGTCCGCGGCGCGCCGGCGATCGGCTGCGCAGCCGCGTTCGGCATGACGATGGCCTCGAAGCGTGGCGACATCCTTTCGGACGCTGAGGCGCTGCTAGCGCAGAGCCGCCCGACCGCAGTCAATCTCTTCTGGGCGCTCGAGCGCATGCGCGGAGCGCAAGATCCGGAAGCCGCCGCGGTTGCAATCTTTACGGACGATCTCGCCTCCTGCCGCGCCATGGGTCTGCACGGCGCGACGCTGATTCCCGAAGGCGCCCGCATCATGACCCACTGCAATGCAGGCGCACTGGCGACCGCCGGTCATGGGACGGCGCTGGGCGTCATTCGCTCGGCCCGGGACGCGGGCAAGAATGTGAGCGTCATCGCCAACGAGACGCGGCCCTACCTGCAGGGCGCGCGCCTCACCGCATGGGAGATGGTGCAGGAGAACATTCCCGTCACGCTGATCGCCGACAACATGGCCGGCCACCTCATGAGCCGGGGCGAAGTGGATCTCGTGATCGTCGGCGCCGACCGGATCGCGGCAAACGGCGACACGGCCAACAAGATCGGCACTTACACGCTGGCTGTTCTTGCAAATCGCCATGGCCTGCCGTTCTATGTCGCCGCACCCCTCTCGACCTTCGATGCGAAGCTTGCGGACGGCTCGGGGATTCCGATTGAAGAGCGTCCGGCGGCCGAGATGACAGGCTATGGAGACAAGCGTTGGGCGCCGCAGGGCGTGAGCGTGCGCAATCCAGCATTCGACGTGACGCCCGCGGACCTCATCACGGCGATCATCACCGAGCACGGCGTCATGCGTGCCCCCGGGCGCGAAAGCATTGCACGCACGCTGGCTATTGGCCGGTTGAGCACGCTATAACATTTTATGTATAGCCGTTGGCAGGATAGCCGCTCTGCTGTTCGTTCTAACGAAATAAATGTCACGAATTCAGGCGAAAATATCCACCGGCGTGTAGGCCGGGACGAGGTCGAACAGCTCGACGACTTCCTCGTTCGTCATGCGGATGCAGCCATGCGATCCCGGTACGCCCATCGGGGCCAGGTCCGGGGCGCCGTGGATGTACACGTACCGGCGCATCGTATCGACGTCGCCCAGCCGGTTGAAGCCAGGCTCGCAGCCGCTCAGCCACAGGATGCGCGTGAGCATCCAGTCGCGGCCCGGATGGCGCTTATGCAGTTCGGGTGACCACAACTCGCCGGTCGGCCGCCGGCCACGGAACACCGTCCGCAGCGGTTGCCCGGCGCCGATCCTGGCGCGAACGATATGCCGCCCGCGCGGCGTAAGGTTGCTGCCGCTCTGCTCGCCCACGCCGTGCTTGCCGGTCGACACCGAATAGCGGCGCACCGTCCGGCCGCTGCCGTCCAGCAGCACGAGGGCCTGCGAAGGCACGTCGACTTCGATCTTCATCGCCGCCCCGCGAAAAAGGACCGCAGCATCGCGACGCTTTCGTCCGCGAGCACGCCGGGGACCACCGTGGCGTGGTGATTGAGCCTGGGCTCGGCAAACAGGTTGACGACGCTGCCGCAGCCGCCGGTCTTGGGGTCGTGGGCGCCGAACACCACCCGCCCTATCCTCGCGTGCTGGATGGCGCCCGAGCACATCACGCACGGCTCCAGCGTCACGTACAGCGTCGAGCCCGGGATGCGGTAATTGCCAAGCGTTCGGCAGGCCGAGCGGATCGCCTCGATCTCTGCGTGCGAAGTCGCGTCGGCGCTGGAGATCGGGTGGTTCCAGCCCTCCCCGACAACCTTGCCTTCGTGAACGACGACCGCGCCGACGGGGACCTCGCCTTCTTCCTGGGCTCGGCGGGCGAGGTCGAGTGCCCGCCGCATGTAAGCCTCGTCCGAAGCCCCCTCGACTGAAACGTTACCGGCTTGCATCCAGCAGGGCTGCGTAGGCTTCCGGCTTGAATCCGACGAGCAGGGTCGCGCCGGATTCCAGCACCGGTCGCTTGATCATGGACGGCTGCGCGAGCATCAGGCCGATCGCCTTGCACTCGTCGACCCCGGACTTGTCGGCCTCGAGCAGCTTGCGGAAGGTCGTGCCGGCGCGGTTGAGCAGCGTTTCCCAGCCGGCCTCGCGCACCCAGCGCTCGAGGCGCTCGCGCTCGATGCCGTCGGCCTTGTAATCGTGGAAATCGTACTCAATGTGATGAGACTCGAGCCACGCCCGGGCCTTCGTCATCGTGTCGCAATTTTTGATGCCGTAAACCTTCATGCTCACCCGCCCTGCCCCCGTTTCGCGATGGTGCCACAGGCTAGCATGACGCTGCTGAGCAAAATCGCGGCGGCGTCGGCGCGTGTCGCGGAGACGCCGGGCCGCCTGGCCAAGGTGCGCGAGATCGCGGCCTGCCTGCGCGCCCTCGCCCGACCAGAGATCAGGATCGCCATCGCGTTCCTGAGCGGCGAAATCCGCCAGGGCAAGCTGGGCGTCGCTTACGCGTCGCTGCATTCCGCCCGCGGCGTGCCGCCGTCCGGGGCGCCGGCGCTGACGCTGCAAGCCGTCGACGAAGCCTTCGCCGCGGTTGCCGGGATAAAGGGCGCCGGCGCCGCCGAGCGGCGCAGCGCGGCCCTGCAAACGCTCTTCTCCCAAGCTACCGCGCAGGAGCAGGACTTCCTCACGCGGCTCATCGCGGGCGAGCTGCGGCAAGGCGCGCTGCGTGCGCTGATGCTCGAGGCGATTGCCGCGGCCACTGAGCTGCCGTTGGACGATGTGCGCAAAGCGGCCATGTCGGCCGGCGGCCTTGGCGACGTCGCCGAAGCGGTGCTCACCGAAGGACGGCAGGGCCTCGCCCATTTTTCGATCAGGCTCATGCAGCCGGTGCTGCCGATGCTCTCGCAATCGGCGCCCGATACCGCCACTGCACTGGAAGCCCTCGGCACTGCGGCCTTCGAATGGAAGCTCGACGGCGCCCGGGTGCAGGTCCACAAGTCGGGCGACGAGGTCCGCGTCTACACGCGCAACCTCAACGACGTAACGGACCGCGTGCCGGAAGTCGTCGAAGCCGTGCGCATGTCGACGCGCGAAAAGCTGATCCTGGACGGCGAAGTCATGGCGCTGCGTGCGGATGGATCGCCCCTCTCCTTCCAGATGACGATGCGCCGCTTCGGCCGCAAGCTCGAAGTGGACGCCATGCGCAAGGAAATCCCGCTGTCGGCGTTCTTTTTCGATTGCCTGCTCTGCGACGGCGACGTGCTGGCTGACCGTCCGGCCCAGGAGCGCTTCGGTTTCCTCGCAGCGGCCGTCCCCGAGGCCACGCTCATTCCGCGCATCGTCACTTCCGACGAGGCGGAGGCCGAACAGTTCCTCGAAGGCGTGATCGCGCGCGGCCACGAAGGCGTCATGGCGAAATCCCTTACGGCGCCTTACGAAGCGGGCCGGCGCGGGGCCGGGTGGATCAAGGTCAAGCGCGCGAATACGCTCGACCTCATCGTGCTCGGCGCCGAATGGGGCAATGGGAGGCGAAGCGGCAAGCTCTCGAACCTGCACCTGGGCGCCCGCGATCCGGTGGACGGCAGCTTCATCATGCTCGGGAAGACTTTCAAGGGACTGACCGACGAGATGCTCGAGTGGCAGACGCAAACTTTCACCAGGCTCGAAACGCACCGGGATTCGATGACGGTCTTCGTGCGGCCGGAGGTTGTGGTCGAAGTGGCGTTCAACGAGATCCAGGCGAGTCCGCGTTATCCCGGCGGACTGGCTTTGCGGTTCGCGCGCGTCAAAGGCTATCGCGCTGACAAGCGGCCTGAAGAGACGGATACCATCGACACGGTGCGCGGCCTCTACGCGGCGCAGGTCCACTCGTGAATTAGAGGCTCGCTACTTTGGGTCGTGGCGCTCGATGCGCCCGACCACATCCGATCGGAACCGATCGATATAGCCCGCGACGTAGGCGGCGATGTCGAGCGTGTCGTCCCGAATCAACGGCGTGAGGTCCATGGCAAAGGACACGGCGTCGCTCCGATCGACCGCGTGGCTTTCAAGGAATGTAGCGTTTGCCTGGCGGCGCCCCATGACGGCGAGGTCATAGCGCTTGCCGCCGGCGATCTGCGAGGCGAACACCCCGCCGAGCGAAGCGGCGAGGCCTTCCTGGCCGCTCACGTCGTGGATCACTTTCTCGCCGTCCGGCATCCAGTCGAGATCTCGCCACACTTCGCATCCATGCACTTGCGCGGGGCGCTCGCCCTTCGGCAGGGCGCGGATGGCCTGCAGGACCCTGAGGCCGACCGCCACGTGCGTGTCGTGCTTGTCCGCAAGGTTGTGCGTGTAGACGATCTTCGGACGGGTCGCGGAAAGGATGGCTTTGAGATCGTCCGCAATGCGCCCGTTGGCCGGGTCCTTGGCCACGCTGCTCGAATAGCCGAGCTGCAGCAGGACGCCATACCGGCCGAGCCCCGCCGCCTTGCGCTGCTCGTCCCGGCGCAGCGCGACCATCTCGTCATCCGAAAGGCCCGCATAGGCCCCTGAGCGCGCGCTGCCGGAGCCGGTGGTGCACACCACACCGCCGAACCAATCGCCGGCGCTTCCCAAGCAGGCGGCGATTCCCTCGAGCGCCATGAATTCGAGGTCATCCTGGTGCGCCCCTATGCCCAGATGCGTGATTCGCGAGAGCGCATTGGCGGGCGGTGTTCCATCCGGGACAAAAAAATCCGCACCGGCGTTGTGCAGCGTGAGGGACAGAAGGAGCGCCTCCAGCGAACGTGGTGACCAATCATAGATCAAGACTACATAATGCCGCATCACCACCGTACGCTTTTATCGAAAGGATTCGCCATGAAGCGCTCGTCGATCGTTTCACTAATTGCTTGTTGCGCCCTGGCGTTCTCGTCCGCCGCGCTCGCACAAGCGTGGCCGTCGAAGCCGATCCGCATCATCTGCCCCTTCCCGCCCGGCGGCGGCGTGGACATCACGGCACGGGCGATCGGTCTCGAGTTGTCCAAGTCGCTCGGGCAGCCTGTCACCGTGGAAAACAAGCCGGGCGCGGGCGGCAATATCGGCGCGGCGGAAACGGCGCGCGCAACGCCGGACGGCTACACGCTGTTTCTTACGCTGAACAGCCTGCACTCGATCAGCCCGCTGCTTTACGCGAAGCTTCCGTTCGATGCGATGAAGGATTTCGCCTTCATTACGCCGCTGGTGGCTTTCAGCAACGTCCTCATCGTGAATCCCGCGGCCAGCGCGAAGTCCGTGCAGGAACTGATCGCGCAGGCCAAGGCGCAGCCGGGCAAGCTGACTTACGCCTCAAGCGGCAACGGCACGAACGTCCACCTTGTCGGCGAGCTGTTCCGCGCGACGGCCGGGGTGGACATCGTCCATGTCCCATACAAAGGCAGCGCCCCGGCCCTCACCGACATGCTCGCGGGAAACGTAACGATGATGTTCGAGACGATCCCTTTTGCGATCTCGCAGATCCGCAGCGGCAAGCTGCGCGCGCTCGCGGTGACGAGTGCCAAGCGCTCCCCGCTCATGGCCGATGTGCCTACGCTTGCGGAATCGGGCCTGCCCGGGTTCGACACGATCGCGTGGTACGGGCTGATCGCGCCGGCCGCAACGCCGCGGGACATCGTCATGAAGCTGAATTCGGAGTCGATCAAGGGCGCGAACTCGAAGGAGTTTCGCGATCGAATGGAGCCGCTGGGTTTCGAGATCGTGACCGGTTCGCCCGAGCGCATGGCGGAGATGCTTCGGGCTGATGCAGCGCGCTGGTCGCCTGTAGTAAAGGCCGCCAACGTAAAGATCGAGTAATCCTTGTGGGCAAGCGGCAATTGACTGTGTGAGACCGCACGGAAGGCGCGCACCAGTCGCCTAGGATGCCGGAACCTCATTCCGGTGTCCTGCGTGACCCTTCCTGCGTGACCCTTCTCCTCGCCTACCACTGCGTCCTTCCTTCGCCACCGAAGGACAACGTGCATATCCTCCCCACTGCCCTCTTCGAGCGGCAGGTGGCGCTCATGGCGAAGGCCGGCATCGAGATCGCACCTCCGGACGAGTACTCAGCGGCACCCGCGAACGGGACGCATCGCGTAGGCATCACCTTCGACGACGGGTACCTGAGCGACCTGCAGTGCGCCGAAGTACTGGCCCGCCACGGCATGCGCGCGCTCTTCTTCATTCCGACGGGCACCATAGGCGCGCCCGGCTTCATGAGCGGCCCGGACATCAGGAAGCTCGCCCGAATGGGGATGAGAATCGGCTCGCATTCGCATGAGCACGTTCCGCTCGAGTCGGGAAACGCCCGTTACCAGGCCGCGACCTCGAAGCAGATCCTCGGAACGTTGCTGGGATCGCCAGTCGAGGATTTCGCCTTTCCGGGCGGCGTGAGCAGCGAGCAGACCATCGCAGCGGTGCATGCGGCCGGCTACAAGCGTGTGTACACGCTCGAATGGGGGGTGAACGACGAGGCGAACGTGCAGGCGGGCGTCTATCGTCGCAATTGCCTCGTGCAGGGCATGACCGATGCGCAGTTCATGGACCTGGTCACGGCGAAAAACCAGGTGTCACGACAGGCGCTGTACAAGCTGAAGAAGGCGGCGCGTCGATTGCTGCCGCACGAGAGCTACTTGCGGCTGCAGCGCTGGTACTGCGGGCTTCAGAAAGGCGCCTAGTCCGGGGAAAATGTACCGGTACCGGTACGCGAATTGGCCTGAAAGCCAGTCCGCAAGCCAGTCTTACAAATAGATTCCGGCCAATTCAGGCGGGCATCGCCGGCAGGATGCCGCGCTCCTCGGCGATTTTCCAGATCTTCCGGGCGCCCGCCGCCGCCGTCTCCATCACCTTTTCTTCGTCCATTGTCAGCAGGCGGCCATCCTTGACCACAGGCTTGCCGTGGATCATCGCGAACGCCATGTCGGCGCCGTTGCCTTTCCAGACGAGATTCTTGATCGGGTCGAACACCGGCTGGAGGTGCGGCTTGCGCAGGTCGAAGACCAGGAGGTCGGCTTTCGCGCCGGCCTCGAGACGCCCCAGGTCCGGGCGGTTGAGCGCCTTGCCCCCGTTCAGCGTCGCTGCGCGCATGAGCTCGTGCGCCGTGCCGAAGTGCGCCTTGCCGAAGTATTGCTTGGACAGGAGCCCGTTGATCCGCAGCTCGCTCACGATGTCCATGCCGATCGAGTCGGTGCCGATCGCGGTGTTGATGCCGGCCTTGGCGAACCGCGCGTAAGGGAAGTTCATCCCCTCGCGGGCAAAGCTGTAGGCGCAGTTGGCGACATGGGTGCCGGTCGCGGCGAGTTCGCCGAGTTCCGCGTCAGTCGCGCACCCTGCATGCGCAAGCACGACACGTTCGCCGAGCAAGCCTGTGTCCCGGGCGTACTCCGCCGCGCCCATTCCGTAGCGCGTGCGGAGCAGTGCCAGCTCCTGCGGTGTCTGCGCAAAGTGCGTCGTAACGAGACAGTCGAGGTCGTCGGCCGCCTTGCGGCAATCGCGAAGCAACTCGGGCAGGCAGGTGTCCGTCGCGTGCGGGCCGATCGCGACCTGCGCCAACCCTTCCCGGCCTTCGTCCCGTGCCTTGAAGAGCGCGATCGACTTAGCGAGCTGTGCATGGCCGTCATTGCCGAAGTCCCAGACCGGGTAGCCGTCCGGGCCGATGCGCGCATTGGAGGACGACATGATGAAAGGCGCGCCGACCGTGCGCAGGCCGATGTCCTTGGCCACGTCGAAGAAAATCTCCTGCCCGTGGTGCCACATGTCGAGCACCGTCGTCGTCCCGCCCCGCACGAGATCGATCATGCCAAGCGCCGTCACCGCGCGGAGTTCCTCGGCGGTGAGTTCCTTTGCGGCCAGCGCCGTCAGCGGGAGCAGGATGGTGTAGACGAGCTTCGGGACCCACGGCTCCATCTCGAGGTCATCTGCAATACCCCGGAAAAGCCCGCCGCGAATGCAATGGGCGTGGACGTTGACGAAGCCCGGGGTGACGAGGCTGTGCTCGTAGCGCACGACCGGCGTGCCGGCAGCGGGCGCGTCGGGCGTGACGGCTTCGATGGACGTCCCGTTGACGTAGACGTAGTGATCGCGGAGCAGCACTTGCTCGCCGGCCTTCATGCCGAGCACGTAGCGACCGTAGATGACGCTCGTAGTCATTCCGCGGTCACGCCATTACTCCGCCGTGATGCCAGCGGCCTTCGTCAGATTGCGCCAGGCCTCGGTCTGCTCGCGCGCCAGTGCGCCCATGGCCTCGGCTGACAGGAAATTCACCTCCATGGCCTGCCTTTCGATCTGCTGCCGCACTTCGGGCTTCTGCAGCGTCGCCGCGAGCTCGCGAGAAAGCCGCTCGACGACTTCCTTGGGCAGCTTCGCGGGTCCGAAGAACCCCATCCATGGCACAGCGGGGAAAGGCTGCATGCCCGCTTCCAGCATCGGAGGCAGGTCGGGAAGCGTCTTGCTGCGGGTATTGAGAAGCGTGGCCAGGCCCCGGGCGCGGCCGTCGCGCACGTGCTGCGCAAGGGTGCCGGTGATGAGCATGACCTGGATGCGCCCGCTGATGAGGTCGTTCAGCGCCGTCGTTTCGCTCTTGTAGGGGATCACCTGGAGCTGGAAGCGCTCGTTCGTCGCCAGAAGCGTCGGGGCGATCGTCGCGGTGGCGCTCGAGCTGCCCGCGTTCAGCTTGCCGGGGTTCGCGCGTCCGTATTCGCCCAATTCCTTGAGCGTCTTTGCCGGAACGTCCGGATGGACCGCCCAGAAGAAACTGAAGTTGCCGATGCCGGCGATGGGCGTGAACTCGAGTGGGTCGAACGGCACGCTCTTGCGAAGGGACGGCAGCGCAGAAATTTGTGTCGAGGTGGCGAAGAACACCGTGTAGCCGTCGGCCGGCGCCTTGGCGACTTGCTCACCAGCCACGATGCCATCTGCGCCCGGGCGGTTATCGATGACGACCGGCTGGCCGAGCTGCTGTGAAAGCGCTGCGGCGATGATCCGCGCGATCACGTCTGTGGCGCCGCCGGTGCCGAAAGCGACGACTGCGCGGAGGGGCTTGGTGGGATAGCCCTGCGCGTGTCCGAATAACGGCGTCGCAAGTGTGAAAATCAATGCAGCCAGCGCCAGGGATCGTTTCATTTGAGGCCCCCTACTCCCACTCAATCATCAACGGCACTTCTAAACCGTTGTCACGTATAGAGCTTTTTTCAGCGAGTAGCATTTCTACCGTCAGATCTACCGTCATTTGCATCTGATACCCAAAATTAGCATTCAGCATCTATCGG
>JANXRZ010000170.1 GCA_025352885.1 Pseudomonadota bacterium
GCGCGCTACTTCAAAAACCCGGGGCCCCGATCGATGGGCTCGGGCCTAGAGCTCTTTGGCCGTCGCGCGGACGGGAGCGAGATTGCCATCGAGGTGAGTCTCAGTCCCGTGCATATGGCCGAGGGCGTTCTCGTATCGGCTGCCGTTCGCGACATCACGGACCGCAAGCGCATCGAGGCTGCGGCGAAGCTCAGCGCCGATCGGCTCGCGAGCGCAGTCGAGAGTATTCAGGATGCGTTTGCCTTGTTCGACTCGGACGATCGACTCACGCTTTGCAACAGTGTCTACCGCCGTCTGCTTGGGGACGTGGTGTCGGGACCCGTGGTGGGGAAGCGTTACGAGGAGCTTCTTGACGCGTGGATGGTGGATCTGGACTTCCCGAGCGATGAGGAGAGCAAGCGCTTCCGCGAAGAACGTCTGGCACGACGCCGAGAAGCGATGGGCTCGTTCGACGTTCGCACGCGCGACGGTCGCAGCTTGCGCGTCATTGACCGGCGCACGGCAGAAGGCGTCATCGTCAAGACCGTTTGGGACCTTACCGACGATGTAAGAAGGGAGGAAGAGTTGGGGCTTGCCCGCGCCACCGCGGAGGCCGCGAGCGCTGCAAAGAGCGAATTTCTTTCGTCGATGAGCCACGAGCTCCGGACGCCGCTCAATGCCATTCTCGGATTTGCGCAGCTCCTTCAACGTGACAAGAAAGACCCCCTGTCGGAACGCCACAAGGAGCGTCTTCAACAGATTCTCAAAGGTGGTGAGCACCTGCTTCGCCTCATCGACGACATCCTGGACCTCTCCCACATCGAGGCCGGCGGAGTGTCGATTTCACCCGAAGCGGTAAGCGTCGCCGAGGTTCTGGATGAGATAAAGAAAACACTTGGTCCCATGGCGGCCCGCGAAGGCATCGAACTCGAAGTGGAAGTCCCGAAAGGCCTTCCCATGGTCGCAGCGGACCGAACGCGGCTCTTACAAATTTTGATGAATTATGGCTCGAATGCGATCAAGTACAACCGCGCCAAGGGGAGAGTAACGTTCAGCGTCTCTGTCCTCGCACCAGCGCGTGTGCGGGTCACCGTAAGCGACACAGGCATCGGTATCGCCGCCGAGAATCACGGCAAGATCTTTCAGCCATTCCAACGAGCGGGCCAGGAAATGGGGCCCATCGAGGGCACTGGCATCGGGTTGGTCATCACCAAACGCCTTGCGGAGCTGATGCACGGCGACGTTGGATTTCAAAGCGTCGTGGGAACGGGATCGCAGTTCTGGGTCGACTTGCCGACGGATGCGTCCGCGGAACGACTCAGTACGACCTTGGCGGTAAAAACTGAGGAGTCCACGCGGCGATCCGAAGAAGGGCGCCGGCTCGTTCTTTACGTGGAGGACAACCCGGCCAATGTGACGTTCATGAAGGATCTCGTCACCTCAATCGAGAGCATTGATCTCGTGACGACCCCGACCGCCGAGATGGGCGTGGAATTCGCGCGGCGACGCCTCCCGGAGGTGATCATCATGGACATCAATCTGCCGGGGATGAGCGGCCTCGAAGCCCTGCGGGTCCTCCGCGGCTGGCCCGACACCAAAAACATCCCCGTGATCGCCCTGACCGCGGCGGCCTCCGAGCGAGACAAGCAAAAAGGCATCGCCGCCGGCTTCAATCAGTACCTTACAAAGCCGATCAACGTTGAGGAGCTGTTGACGGCCCTGGAGGCACTGCTGCCAGTGCCGCACTGACGTCGGGGCTCGCCTCATCGGGTGACCTCCGTTCGTGATCGCCGCCTTGCTGATCCGCAAATCGATAGAGCAGCCGGTCCTCATTGTAAGCGTGCGCGCGAAGCTCGTCGATGAAGTGACGTGCGGATTCCAGTCGCACAGTGTGAAGATCGATGCCCACGCCAAGCTCGGCCAAACGCAAGCGGATGTGCTTGTGTTCGCCCAAGATTACACGCGCATCGCGTTCGGATGCGCGGAGCAACGCCGGAACCAGGTGCGCCTCCTCGGCATCGAGATGCGCGAGTAAGCCCGACTCGAACTCGGTCCACAGCCGCGCGACGCCGTCCCGATCGTTCGCCTCGAAGGAAGCGAGAAGTTGCTCGAGAACGACGTCGAGCCTGCGGTGATCGGCGAGGAATTGGTCTCGAGTCCCAGTAGGCAGCAGAGCGGCGTGCGAAGGCATGGGCAAAACTTGAGCAACGACCATGCCGTCTCCGTTGTCACTTCGCCAGGCGCCCATGGAGGAGCTCCGCGAATGCGCGGCAGGCGTCGACGGTCGTGAAGATCCCGACGAGCTTGTCGTTTTGCATGACAACGGCGCACCCGTACTTGTGCTCCGCCATCGTGCCGACGACGGAATCAAGCGGCGTTTCGGGGGACACCGCGTAGGGATCGCTTGTCATGGCCTCCTCGACGAGGACCTTGCCGGGATCGACGTCGCGGAGCGCCTCGATCAAATTCAGATCGCGGTCCGAAAGCAACCCCACCAGCCTTCCTCCCGTAAGAACTGGCAGGTGCCTAATCTTGTGCTCTCGCATCATCTTGTGCGCCACGTTCATAGGCTGATCGCGCCCGATCGAATGGGGCTGCGTCGACATGTACTTTGCGACAGTCGGGATTGGCTTGGTCATGGGAACTGCTCACGCAAAGGCTGCACCAGGTCGAAGCACGCGAAGCGCTCGGTGGTTGGCGGCGAGGGTTCCAAATGCCGGCGCAAGCCTTGCGCGCCCGCGCATACGGTGCACGTTCGATGCCGTGGCGGCGTTCCCAGCGACGGCCTATGTTCGAAGCCGGTGATGGCAGCGAGCGTAGGCGGTATTTTCGTGGGGGGGCACTCCCGTCGGATGGGTCAACCGAAGGGGCTCCTTAGAGCGCCCGAGGGCGTGCCTTTGGTCTTACGGACGGGTGCACTTTTCGAAGCCGTGGGCATCCCGTGGGTGCTCGTGGGGGTACGCCCTGAGTACGCGCAGTTTGGGTGCGTCGCGCTCGACGACGAGCCGTCTGATATCGGCCCGCGGGGTGGTCTCCTCGCGCTCTTGCGCTATGCGGGTGACCGCGTAGCGTTTGCCGTCGCCTGCGACATGCCATTCATCTCACTGTCCCTCCTCGCGCGTCTTGTGGAGGTGCCCTCCGGGCCGCCCATCGTAGCGGGACGACGGCATGGCCGTTGGGAGCCGCTCTTCGCACGCTTCGATGCAGCAGCCGTCCTGCCCTTCGCGCAGGAACGTTGCGCTCGAGGGCAGCTGTCCTTGCAGGCACTGTTCGACGAGGTTTCTGCCGTTTCCCTGGAGACGACCCCAGAGGAGGAAACCCAGCTTGACGATTGGGACATGCCGGAAGACATTGGCCGCCCGAGGCGCGCCGAATCGCAATGAAACTGAGGATTCGCGGAAACTCCGTTCGATTTCGCCTCCAGCAGGCTGAGGTGCGCTGCCTGCTCGAGCGAGGGCACATCGAGGAGCACACTCGGCTTGGCGCCAGCCCCGAACAGCGTCTCACGTACCGGGTCGAGCTCTCGGACGAGGCACGTACGCCGTCGGTAAGCTTTTGCGGCAGCCGCATCTCGCTGACGCTCCCTCGTCCAGCGGCGCGCATGTGGGCTGAAGGCGATGGGCTCGCGCTCGAAGAGGCGCAGCCGATCGGCGAAGGAGATATTCTACGTATCCTCCTCGAGAAGGATCTCTCCTGCCTGGTCCATCGCTTGGGAGAGGACGATGCAGACGCGTTCCCCAACCCACAAGGGGGCGGTTAAGCGTCGCGCCGCCGTGTGCCGAGCGCGCGGACGCGCCGATCGACGCGGAACACGTACGCAAGCAAGCCTGCGTTCACGGCGAAGAGAACGGCGGATGCTGCCGTCGCGGGAATGGCGAGACTGCCTTTCCCCGTGAGCACGCCTTCGAGCGACGCGCTCAGAAGCCAAAGTTGAAGCACGACACCGACGCCGATCAGCACGACGACGACGGTAAAGATGGACAACGCCTGCTTGCGCGCGTCGATCGTCATGCCCGCACTCCGATCGCAAAGACGTCGCCGTCCTTCAACGTCAGCGCGATACGTGGGAGGGGTCGCTCTGGTGGCCCTTCGAGTGGCTGGGCTCCGGCCTGCCCCTCGCCGCACTCGAAGAGGCCATTGTGGCAGGGGCAGAATAAGCGATCATCCGTAGCGCGGTAGACGACCGCGCAGGACAGATGCGTACACACTTGTGAGAACGCGACCAGCGCTCCTTCTTTTGTCCGCACGAGAATGCAGGGATCCTGATCCGTCGGATAGCGGAACAGAAGCGACTCGCCTGCCCTCAGCGCATCCGCGGCCGCGATCCGCTTCGGAGTGTAGATCGGCGCCTCGCGCGTACGGCCCGCAAGGGCCATGGCCGCGTTCGCGCCGACGAGAAGCGCAGAGCCGAGCGTTAGAAACTTCGCGAGCTCGCGCCGCGTCACGTAGTGGTCCTCTTCCCACCGGATCGGAAAATCTTCGCGCCACTGGTCGGCGTGCAAGGTCGCACGCCGACACTCCTTCCCTTCGGTCAGTCGGGGCAGGTGTCTCTTCGTGTCTTCGCTCATCGTCAGTCAGCCCCCTTCCAGAAGTACCGCCACGTCATACGTGGGCTCGGTGCGCACGGGCTCGCCGTCCTTTTTCGCCCGGAGCGTCACCAGCCCCACGTCGATGTGAGAGACGGTCTCAGGCACCATCACGAACACCTTGGTGCGCACTACTTCATCGCCAAAGTGCCACTCGTTGATGGCCTTTCCGCGGCGCGTTTGCTCGATCTCTTCGCGCGTGGTGAACGCGAGCGCCTGCGAGGGACACACCGTCGCGCACATGGGACGCTTCCCGA
>JANXRZ010000190.1 GCA_025352885.1 Pseudomonadota bacterium
CGTGGCAATCACGGTCCCGAGATACCCGGTAGCGCCACTCTTGAACTTGAACAGCATCGAAGTCGTGTCATCCACCCCATAGTCGAGCGCCCGACGAGCGCTTTGCGCAACCACCGATTCGATATGGCCTCCGAGAAACAGCATCGCATCGACTACATGCACGCCGCGGCCGGTCATTCCGCCGCCGGGCGTCTCATCGCGATCGTGCCGCCAGTGGCCTTTGGGAAAGCGGTACACGCTCGGCCCGCAGAAATTGCCTTCGATGTGCAGCAGCTTCCCGAGCCGCCCGTCCTCGAGCATGCGGCGGATCTCAAGCAGCGCCGGCTGGAACCGCCAGTTGTAGCCGACCGCAAGCGTGACCTGGTGCTCGGCACACGCACGCACTGCCGCTTGGGTATCGGCCTTTGACAGTCCCAAGGGCTTCTCGCAAAACACCGGCTTGCCGGCTTCGGCCGCCGCAATGATCTGGGACGAATGCTGCGAATGCGGTGTAGCGAGCACGACAGCATCAACGTCGGGGTCGGTCAGCACTTGTTCGTAGCTGTCGGCCAAGGCAATTGCGTGCTGCTTGGCAAAACCAGCGGCTTTGGCCGGCGTGCGCGTTGCCCCTGCCGTGAAGCGGATCAGTTCGCTTTTACCCTGGACACTGGTGACGAGATTCTGTCCCCAGGTGCCCAGGCCGACGATGGCTGCCCGGATCAAGGGTTGCCCAGGTAATCCCGCTTGCCGATCTCCACGCCGTTGTGGCGAAGCATGTTGTACGTGGTCGTGACGTGAAAATAGAAGTTCGGCACCGCATGCCCCAGCAGGAACTGCATGCCTTTGTAATGCGTTTCCTTGTCGCCGCGCTTGGTGACAATGGCCTTGTCTTCCGTGCCGTCGATCTGCGCCTGCGGCACGGACTGGATGAACGCGATGGTCTTGGCAATGCGCGCCTTCAGCTCGGGAATCGTCGTCTCGGTGTCCTCGTCCTTGGGGATCTCGACGCCGGCCAGGCGTGCGACGACGCCCTTTGCCGTGTCGCAGGCGATCTGGATCTGCCGGCTCATCGGCAGCATGTCCGGGAAGAGGCGGTAGGACGTAAGGGCGGTCACCTCGATTTTTTTGGCGTCGACATGGGCCTGCGCCTTGTCGAGGATGTTGGAAAGGTTGCCGAGGATATTGGCGAAGCGCGGCACGCTGGCCTGGTACATGGAGATGCTCATTTAGGGACTTTCCGGTTGGTTGAAAAGAAAAAATACGATGACAGCAATGTGACACGCCGCCCAAGCGGGCTGCGGGGGTCGGGCAAAATTTGGCAGCAATGGACGTTCGGGTTGCAACGGGCTCAGTACACCACGACGCTCCTGATCGACTCGCCCTTGTGCATGAGGTCGAAGCCGTCGTTGATTTTCTCGAGCGGCATCACGTGCGTAATCAGGTCGTCGATGTTGATCTTGCCTTCCATATACCAGTCCACGATTTTCGGCACATCGGTGCGGCCTCTCGCGCCGCCGAAAGCCGTGCCTTTCCACACCCGCCCGGTCACAAGCTGGAAAGGCCGTGTGTTGATTACCTGCCCCGCACCCGCCACGCCGATGATCACCGACACGCCCCAGCCGCGATGGCAGCACTCGAGCGCCTGGCGCATGACCTCGACGTTGCCGATGCACTCGAAGCTGTAGTCAGCGCCGCCGCCGGTCAGGTCCACGAGATACGGCACGAGATCGCCCTGCACTTCCTTCGGGTTCACGAAGTGCGTCATCCCGAATTTTTCGGCGAGATCTTTGCGCGCCGGATTGAGGTCGACGCCGACGATCATGTTTGCGCCCGCCATGCGCGCGCCCTGCACGACGTTGAGGCCGATGCCGCCGAGGCCAAACACCACGACGTTCGCGCCGACTTCGACCTTGGCCGTGTTGATCACCGCGCCGATGCCCGTCGTCACGCCGCAGCCGATGTAGCAGACCTTGTCGAAGGGCGCGTCCTCACGGATCTTCGCAAGGGCTATCTCCGGGAGAACCGTGTAATTGGCGAAGGTGGAGCAGCCCATGTAGTGGTAGACAGGCTTGCCGTCGAGCGAAAAGCGGCTGCTCCCATCCGGCATGACGCCTTTGCCTTGCGTGCCGCGGATCGCGGTGCACAGGTTGGTCTTGCGCGACAGGCATGACTTGCACTGCCGGCATTCGGGCGTGTAGAGCGGAATGACGTGATCGCCTTTCTTAAGGCTCGTGACGCCCGGTCCTACGTCGACGACGATGCCCGCGCCTTCGTGGCCGAGGATCGCCGGGAAAAGACCTTCCGGATCGGCGCCCGAGCGCGTGAACTCATCGGTATGGCAGATGCCGGTGGCCTTGATCTCAACAAGCACCTCGCCGGCACGGGGCCCTTCCAAGCGAACCGTCTCGATGCTTAAAGGCGCCCCCGACGTGAGGGCTACTGCTGCGCGTACGTCCATGCGGGTTTGTGGATCCTCTGGTGATTACTCGGGGGTCAGTCCGACCTGCTTGAAGAGCTTCCCGTAGCGCTCGAGCTGGTCCTTCGTCGTCTTGTACAGGTCTTCGGGCGAAGAGGCGACGACGGTAAACCCCTGCGCGACCAGTTTCTCACGCACTTCCGGCGCGGCAACCGCCTTCACGACCTCCGCATTGAGGCGCGCGATGATGTCCTTCGGCGTCCCGGCAGGCGCGACGAGCGCGAACGAGGAATAGAACTCGAACCCGGGCACGAATTCAGCCACCGTTGGAACGTCCGGCAGCACGGGCGAGCGCTTCGGGCTTGCAATGCCGATCGCCTTGAGCTTCCCGCCTTTGATGAGCGTAAACACCGTCGGCAACCCGGAAAAACTCGCGTCGACCTGCCCGGTTGCGACATCCAACGCGGCCGCGCTCGCGCCGCGATACGGGATATGCGTTATGAAGACGCCGGCGCGCGACTTGAAGATCTCCATCGCGACGTGCTGCGGGCTGCCGCTGCCGCCCGAAGAGTAATTCAGCTTGCCCGGCCGGGCCTTAGCAGCGGCCACCAGGTCGCCCGAGTTCCTATAGGGTGAGTTCGGCACGGCCACCAACGCCCACTCGAGCGAAGCTACCTGTGAAACCGGCTCGAAGTCTTTCAGGATGTCCCAGGGCATTTTCGCGTGCACGTTCGGCAGCATGGTCATGGTGCTGTCGTTGAATCCGCCCAGCGTGTAGCCGTCGGGCGCGGCCCTGGCGACGCGCTCGGCGCCGATCAGCCCCGCGGCGCCCGGCTGGTTCTCGATTACGATGGGCTGGCCCATGTTGTCCGCCATCTTCTGCGCGACGATCCGCGCGGCATTGTCGACGGCGCTCGCGGCCTGCAGCGGCACGATCATCAGGATGGGCTTGCGCGGATAGGTCTGCTGCCCGACCGCCGGCGTCGAGAGCACGCAAAAAACAATGACAACAAGAACGGATCGAGCCTGGCGCAGCATTGAAGTGCTCCTCGAGGGAGCGAATTATCGCCGAACCTAGCCGGCGCGCGACCAGATGGCCCGGATCTCGTCCGGTAGGGTCATCGGGTCGAAAGGCTTGGGCACCACGTCCAGCGCACCAGCGGCCTTCAGCTCGGCCACTTCGGACGGCATGATCTTGGCGGTCATGAAGATCGCCGGGACCGCTGCGGTTCCCGGCAACGCGCGCAGGGCCCGCAGCACTGACGGGCCGTCCATGCCCGGCATCATCACGTCGAGCACAACCAGGTCCGGCCTGAATGCGGGCGCAGCCGCGAGCGCTTCTGCCCCCGACGAACAGCTGCGCACCTCGAATCCGCCCACATCGACGAGTGCCATTTCACCGACCATGCGGATGTCGTCCTCGTCCTCCACATACAGGATGCGCTCGAGTGCCTTGTCCATCACGGTTCCACCGGCGAAGGTTCGCCCTGGACAGGGTTGCCCAAGGCGTGGCGAATCGTCGCAACGAGTTCGTCATCGGTCGAGTGCGCCTTGATCAGCGCCCCCTCGACCGCCGCAAGGCGGTCCTGCCCGACGTCCGACCCCGAAAAAACGATCACGGGAGGGTGGCGGCTCGCCTTGCGCAGGGCATCGAAGAGATCCCACCCGGACCCATCGGGCAGCGAGATGTCGAGCAGGATGAGGTCATAGCTGCGGTCCGCGATCCGCTCGTGCGCCGCGGCCAGCGTCGAAGCGCCTTCGGTGCGCGCAAATGGCTCGAGCAGCATCGCCACCACCGAGCGCAGGCCGGCGTCGTCTTCGACATGCAGAACAAAGGGCCGCTTGTCCTTGGCCCCATTGGACGGACGGGCCACGAGCCCCGCAATGAGCTGGCGCGCGGATTCGTCGCCGGCTTCATACACCCTCAATGCGGGCAGGTCGACCCAGAACGTGGTGCCGGCCAATCCCGTCGTGTCCTCCGCGGTCTGAGTCGTAAAGCCCATTTCGCCGCCGTGATGCTCGACGATGGCCTTGGCAATCGAAAGCCCGAGGCCGGACCCGCCTTTCTTGCGAGTGTCGGAGGAATCGGCCTGGGAAAACTTCTGGAAGATGCGGCCGCGGAAAGCGATCTGGATGCCGGGCCCCCGGTCGGTCACGGCGATGCGCACACGCTCGCCCGTGCTGCTGACCGAAATTCCGACTTCCGTACCAGGCGGCGCGTACTTGGCCGCGTTGGAAAGCAGGTTCGCGATCACCTGCAGCAGCCGGTCGCGGTCGCCGCTCACCATCGCAGCCGGCTCTTCGTGTGCCAGCACGAAGCTGCAGCCGTGAGTGCGGGCATAGCCTTCGTTATCGACCAGCGACTGGCGCACGATCGGCATGATCTCGAGGGGCTTCATGTCGAAGTCCATCTTCCCCGACTCGATCTTCTCGATGTCGAGGATGTCGTTGATGAGGCGGATCAGCCGCTCGCAATTGTTCCGCGCGACCGAGACGAGGTTCTTCGCCTTGTCCGGCAGCTGGCCGGCGACACCGCCTTCGATGAGGCCGAGCGAGCCCCGGATGGAGGTGAGCGGCGTGCGAAGCTCGTGGCTCACCGTGGAAACGAATTCGTTTTTTAGCTGCGCCAGGCGCTTGCCCTCGCTGATGTCGGTTAGGAACGCATACAGGCCGACCACCTTGCCGGCCGCATCGCGGTCCGGGATGCAGACGATCTGGAGGTCGCGTGTATCGCCTCGCGCCCCGGTCTGCCTGCGCTCCCAGGCTACGACCTCGCCTGCCAGCACGCGCTTGATGAAAGGGCCCGTGAGGGCATAAGCCTTCTCGCCGATGACTTCGCGCAAGGTGCGCCCGTTTATCTGGTCCTCCGCGACCGCCATCCAGTCGAGCATGATCTTGTTGTGATACCGGTAGCGCTCCTCATGGTCGATATAGCTGACCATCGCCGGGATGTTGTCGGTGATGGTGCGCAGGAACCGCTCGCTCTCGCGCAGGCGCGCGCCGGACTGGTCGCGCTGGCGCCGGTAGCGACGCGCAAGGCGGTCGGCGAGCAGCAGGATCGCGCTTGCAACGAGCCCGCTGCCGATTACGAGCACGAGCGCCGCGTCGCCCAGCAGCCTGGTCTTGCCCCGCTCCTCTTCAAGCGAAGTCGCGCGCTCCTGGGTCAGTTCGGCGATCAGGTTTTCGCCGCGGGCGACCTGTGCCTGGTAGGCCTCCGATCTCGCCACTTCGAGCGATGCACCGAACCCCTGCGGTATGCGCATCGCAGCAATGCCCTGCATCGCGCGGAACTGCGACCCGAACAGGTCGCGCAATTTGCTGCCGTGCCGCTCGCGCTGATGCGGATCCAGCGCTGCTTCGAACGCGCCGAGGCTTCGCCGCGCGAGTTCCAGCGCCTGCTCGAAGCGCGGGATCTCCTTCTCGTCCCCCGCGGCTACATAAACGAGCAGCGCAGATTGCGCGGCGCTCATGCGGGAGCGCAGGACGCTCGCCGCTTCGAGGGTCTTCTCCGTTTGCGCAGACGTGCTCGTAAGCCCCCGGAGCGAATCGATGCTCCACAGCGCCGCGGCCCCCACCAGTCCAAGGAAAGCGACGGCGGCCCAGAGCGAAAGGGTGACGGTGCGCGAGGAGGGGGCGGCCATCAGGCCAGCGACTCGCTTAGACCGCCCAGCAGTTTGGAGATTGCGGCCCGCTCTTCTTCAGTCAGCGGCGCACTGCGCCCGAACGCGGCTCGCAAGGCCGATTCGAGCCGCGCGGCCGCGGCACCAAGCGCCTCGCATCCGAGCGTAGGCGCGGTGCCGACCAGCGAATGCGTCGCAAGGACAAGGTCTGCGCGCACAGGATCGCCCGGTGGCGCTTCCAGCGCCCGCTGCCAGAGCGCCTCGATGTCCTCAATGCGGCCCGGCGCATGCGCGCGGAAGCGCTCATGCATCACGCCCAGCCTGCGCTTGAGCTCTTCGCTCCCCATCGGCGTGTTGGGCTTGCGATTCACTGGACCCCGGCGAGTGAGCGAGTGCGAGCGCCGCGCACAATAAGCTTGCGCGCCTCCGACGCCCGTCCGGCGCGCGCGAGCGCCGCCATGAGCGTGCAGTCGATCAGGTCGCGTTGTGCCCGGCTGCCCCCGATGCGTTCGTGCTCCGAAAAGACCGGTGCGATGGTTTCTGCCGCCGCATTCCATTCGTCAGCAGCGTAAGCGCCGAACCCTTTCGCAAGCGCGGGTACAAGCGGCCCGGCCGGCAGCTTGCCTGCGCGCTCGCGTTCCTCTAGTTGGCTGACCAGCGTCTCCAGCGCCGCAGTGTCGGCTGCACCCGCGAACGCCAGGGCGCTGTGCACATCCGCGAAGGTGATGCCCGCTTTCGGGAACTCGCGCAGCGCGTAGTCGCGCACTTCCTGCCATAGCGACGCGTCGTTGCGCTGGCCTGCGAGCTGCATGCGCCACAGGAAGGAAGCGGAGTCGGACAAGGTATTGATCGGCGGCCCCCATGAGCCGCCGGGCCTGACGTCGCTCATGAAGACGCGGCGCGCCGCATCGATGTCGCCAAGCTCCAGATTCATCAAGGCCACGTGCCAGCTGAGATGACAGTGCAATTGCGCCTCGCGGGGAAACTCCCGCAGCCACGCCTGGAGGTATGCCAGGCCCGCCCGATCCTCGCCGTTTTCGTACAGCACGTGCGCGTAGACATGCGCGCCGTGGGCATTCCTGGGATAGAGCGCAAGCGAACGGTCGATGAGCTTGCGCGCCTCGTCGATGCGGCCCACCTCACTCAGTGCAAATGCGTGAGTCGAGAGGAACCACCAGTCGTCCCCGTACACGCCGGCCAGCGGCTCGAGTTGCGCCGCCTGCTCCTGCTCACGGCCGGGGCGGCCGGAGAAGCCGATCAGCCCGAATACGCCGGTGCAGGGTGCGAGCACCATGACGTCGCGCGGAAATTCGGCCAGGTGTGCAAGTGCGAAGGCAAGCGGGGGCGGCCCCTGCCCGTCGACGAGGCCTGCGAGCAGTTCAACATTCGCGCGCTCGCGCTTCGGAAGTCCGCCGCAGAGTTCGCGGGCCCGTGCGACCGCCACCTTGGCCTCGACCGGCTTGGCGTAAAGCTGCAACGTGCGGCCCAGCGCCGCGTGCGCGAGCGCGAATCCGGGATCGACGGAAATCGCGCGCCTTAACGCGGTTTCGGATCCGAGATTGGCCGAAAGAAAGAGGTCGACACCTTCGACATACGCGTCGCATGCCGCCTGTGAAGACGTCGACACCTCGAGCCCATAACGGTCAACAGGCAACCCTACCTCCCCAGAGCACGTCGCTCGTTCGATAGGTTAGAGTACGCGCAGAGAAGGAAAAAGACGATGACAAAATTCCGGTTGGACGCGGTGATAGAGGCGGCTGCAAGAGCAGTGCTCGTTTGTTTCGCCTTGGCGGCCGGGCCGGCGCTTGCGCAGGAATTTCCTTCAAAGCCGCTGCGCATCATCGTGCCATGGCCGCCGAGCGGGAACGTGGACATCACCGCGCGCACCATTGCGCCGGCGCTTGGCGACGCGCTCGGCCAGCAGGTCATCGTCGAGAACCGGACCGGCGCAGGTGGCACGATCGGGACTGCAGCAGTCGCCAAGTCGGCGCCCGACGGCTATACGCTCGCGCTCGGATCGAGCGGCACCATCACGAACGCGCCCGCTGTCTACAAGACGATTCCTTATGACCCGATCCGCGATTTCACGCCGATCGGGCCGATCCAGTCCGTGCCCATCGTCCTCACCACGGCGCCCAAGACCCCGGCCGCGACCTATAAGGAGTTCGTCGACCTGGTGCGCGCGAGGAACGGCCAGGTCAGCATCGCCTCTGCGGGAAACGGTTCGTCTAACCACCTTGCAATCGAATTGCTGATGCGCCAGGCCAACCTCAAGCTCATCCACATCCCGTACAAAGGCAGCGGGCCGGCGATTACCGACCTGCTCGGGAGCCAGGTCGATTCGATGATGGACCAGCTCACCGCGTCGATCGGACATATCCGCGAAGGACGCATCAAAGCCTTGGCGGTGACCTCGAAAGCGCGCTCGCCGCTGCTGCCCACCGTCCCGACGCTGGCCGAGCTTGGCGTGACCGGATTCGAGGCGAGCACCTGGACGGGCATCTTCGGGCCGGCCAACATGCCGCCCGCGGTGGTGGAGCGGCTTCACAGCGCCCTCAAGAAAGCCATGTCGGTGGAGGCGGTGCGCGAGCGTTATCGCTCGATGGGCGTCGAGCTCATGGACATGAGCCAGCCCGAGTTCGCAGCCTACGTCCGTGCGGATTTCGAGAAATGGCGTGCGCTCGCGAAGGAAGGCAACATCGTCATCGAATGAGCGGTTCGCACTTCATTCCTCCCGTGGTGCTGCCGCCCAGCACTGCGCTGCGGCCGCCCAAGCGGCCACTCCCCGCAGGGGCAATCGACTGCCACGCGCATATCTTCGATCGCTTCGAGCGCTACAAGCTGGATGCGGAGCGCAGGTATTCGCCGCCGCCCTGCACACGCGAAGACTGGATCGCATTGCATACGTCGCTTGGCGTGGAGCGCGGCGTGCAGGTGCACGGCTCGCCCTACGGCTTCGACAACTCGATCACGCTGGATTTCCTGCGCGATCATCCCGGCCGCTTCCTCGGCGTGGCCGCGATTCGGCCGGACATCGGCGAAGAGCAGTTGAAGCGCCTGGATGCCTGTGGATTCCGGGCGGCGCGGCTCATGGACCAGTTTCCGAACGGCGCCACGACCGCGCAGCTGGAGCCGCTCGCTCGGCGCGTCGCGCGGTATGGCTGGCATCTCGAGATCAACATCGCTAAATCTTCAGATTGGGTAGACCTCGAGCCCAGGCTGCGGGCCTGCCCCGTGCCCATCGTCTTCGATCACCTCGGCCGTGTGAGGGGCGACGAAGGCGTCGACTCGCCCGGGTTCGCCGTGATCCGCCGCCTGCTCGCAGAACGCAACGACTGCTGGGTGAAAATTTCGAGTTGGTATCGGCTCTCCCAGGCGGGACCGCCGCATTTCGATGACATGCGCCCGCTCGTTGAGGCGCTGTTGGCAACCCGCCCTGACCGCTGCGTGTGGGGCACCAACTGGCCGCATCCCGGCCTCACGGATTTCATGCCCAACGACGCCGACCTGCTCGACCAGCTCGAGAGCTGGTTGCCGGGCGATTCGGTGCGCGAGGGCCTCTTTGCCGCCAACGCGGCGAAGCTCTACCACTTCGCCACGGCGTGATGAGACCGGCCCTTCGGAAGGTTTCGCTCGCCCTCGTGCTGGCCTTGCCGGCGAGCGCGATGGCGCAGGCGTATCCCACCAAGCCTGTGAAGCTCATCGTCGGGTTCACGCCGGGCGGCGGCGTGGACATCAATGCGCGGCTGCTGGCCTCGAAGCTGACCGACCTCCTCGGCCAGCAGGTCATCGTCGAGAACAAGCCCGGCGCGGGCACGAACATCGCCAATGAGTTTGTCGCGCGCTCGGCGCCCGACGGCTACACGTTGCTCGTCAACACGGCGGCGGTCGCGATCAACATGTCGCTCTACAAGAGCCCGGGATTCGATACCCTGCGCGATTTCGCCGCGGTCTCCATTTTCTCGACGAGCCCGAATATCCTTGTTGTGAACGCCCAGCTGCCCGTGAAGAGTGTGCAGGACCTGCTCGTGCAGGCGCGCGCCGCACCGGGAAAGCTCAACTACTCGTCGGCGGGCGCGGGGAGTACCCAGCACTTGTCGGGCGAGCTCTTCAAGACCCTCACCCGCACCGACATCGTCCATATCCCCTACAAAGGCACGGCGCCTGCACTCACCGCCCTGATCGCGGGCGAGGTGCAACTCTCCTACGCAAACATACCCGCGATTTCGGCGCACGTGAAATCCGGCCGCCTTCGTCCGCTCGCGACGACCGGCCCGAAGCGCGCGGAACTCATGCCCGACGTGCCCACGATGAAAGAGGCCGGCGTCGACATGGACGTGGTCGTCTGGTACGGGGTGCTCGCCCCGTCCGCCACGCCGCGCGAGATCGTGAACAGGATTGCCGAAGCGGTCGCCAAGGCCGCCCACGCGCCGGACATCCGCCAGAAGCTCATCGACCAGGGCGCCGAGCCGATGGGCAACACGCCGGAAGAGTTCGGCAAGCTGCTTCGGCAGGAGGTCGCGACCTGGGCGTCCGTGGTCAAGGCTTCGGGCGCAAAGGCGACCGAATAGGCGGTGGCTGGTTCCGGGAGAATGTCATGCGGTACCCTTTTATTTCCTTCCTTCTTGGCGTGGCAATGATGTCGGGTGCGCACGCCGGCATCACGCGCTTCGACGTCACGTCCGTGAAACCGTACGGGTCGTTCAAGCCGGGCGATTACCTTCGCATTGAGGGCACCGTGACCGGCGAGCTTTCGCCCGGGGAGGCAATCCCCGGCCTGGATCGTGCGCCCCGGAATGCGCGTGGCCTGGTCGAGTACAAGGCGCCCTACGTTCTTATCGCTCCGGGAGAGAAGGCCAGGGGCAACGGCGCGCTGCTGGTCGAGGTGCCCAATCGCGGCCGCGCGATTTCCCACTTCCTCTACAACAGCCCGCGCGAGCCTTTCGTGCCGATCGGGACGTTCGAGCGGGGCACCGGGTTCCTGCAGGATTACGGGTTCACCGTTGCGATGCTGCAGTGGGAACTCGGCCAGGGCATTGCATTGCCGGAGTTCGCCGGACCGGACGGAAAAACACTCAAGGTCGAAGGCGCCGGCATCGCGGCGCTGCGTGATTTTGCCGATTTCCTGCGCAACGCGAGGAGCGATCCGGCTGGCGCGCCCAATCCCCTTGCGGGGCGCATCGACCGCACGCTGGTGGTCGGCTACTCGCAAACAGCCCGCGTCATGAAGACCTTCCTCATCGAAGGCTTCAACCATGTCGGCGACCGGCGCGTGTTCGACGGGATGCACATCAACGCGAGCGCCTCAGGGCTGGCGAACATTTTCGCGACCGGCGGGGGCACCGAGTCGGGCACGTTCTTCACGCCCCGCTTTACGGACCCTGAGTTCCGCGGGGTGACGGAAGAACCCCTGACCTATTCCGACATCCTGGCCCGAGTGGTTGCGCGAGGCCAGGTCCCGCCCAAAATGCTCGTCACCAACATGACCACCGATTACTTCAGCATTCGCGCCTCCCTCGCGCGCACGGGCGCCAAGGGCACGGCGGACGTGCGCGAACCGCAGGATGTGCGCCAATACGACGTGGCCGGCGCTTCGCATGGCCGCGCGACCACCTCGACCTGCCAGATGCCGCCGGGACGCCTCGATTTCTTCCCGGTGATGCGCGCGACGCTCCTGAACCTGGACCGCTGGGTGCGCGATGGCATCGATCCACCGCCGAGCCGGCTGATGCCCCTCGAGCCCCGACCCGCCGAGGCGAGCCTGCTGCAAGCGCCGAAGCACCTGCCGACCGCCATCGTGCAGGCGCCCAAGCGCGATGCCGACGGCAATGCGGTCGGGGGAGTACGCCTGCCCGACATGGAAGCGCCGCTCGGCACGCACGGCGCGCAGAACCTGCCGCTGAACGACCGGCCCTGCAATCTGAACGCGGCCTATATCGCGTTCGCCAAAACTAAGGCCGACCGCGCGGCGGGGGACGCACGCGACACGCTGCAGGACCGCTATCGGAGCAAAGACGACTACGTGGAGCGCATCCGGGCCGCGGCAAGCCGGCTGGTCGCAGACCGCTTCATGCTGCAACCGGATGCCGATGAGGCCGAGCGCGCGGCGCGTGCCGCGCCCCTTTGACGAGGACGACATGAAACTGCCCTTCTACCAGGTCGATGCGTTTACCAGCCGGCTCTACGGTGGCAACCCGGCCGGCATCTGCCCACTGGAAAGCTGGCTGGACTATGACGTCATGCAATCGATCGCCGCCGAAAACAACCTGGCGGAGACGGCATTTTTCGTCGCAGGTCCCGACCGGTACCACCTGCGCTGGTTCACGCCGACGGCCGAGGTGGACCTTTGCGGCCATGCCACGCTTGCCACCGCCTGGGTACTGTTCGAGAAACTCGGCGTGGAAGGCACCGAAGTGAGCTTCGACACGCGCAGCGGCGTGCTCACGGTGAAGCGCGAGGGCGACCTGCTCTCGATGGATTTCCCGTCGAGGCCGGGTCAGCCCGCTAGCGCACCGCCTGCCCTGCTGAAAGGGCTCGGCCTCACGAGCGCACAAGTGCTGAGGGCACGCGACTACCTTGTGGTCCTGGAATCGGAGGACGCCGTCCGGAGCGTGAAGCCCGACTTCGTCGAACTCATGAAAGTGGACACCTTCGGGATCATCGTCACCGGCCCCGGCAAGGACGTCGACTTCGTCTCGCGTTTCTTCGCACCGCGCATGGGCGTGCCGGAGGACCCGGTCACCGGGTCGTCGCATTGCACACTGATTCCCTACTGGGCCGGCAAGCTTGGCAAATCGCAGCTCACCGCCCGCCAGGCCTCGCAGCGCGGCGGCGATCTCGTCTGCGAGCACCTGGGCGCGCGAGTGTCGATCGCCGGGCGCGCGGTCCTGTACCTCGAAGGATCGATCTTTACGGGCTGACGCTATTCCTTGTACCAGGCGACCTGCTGTGTGGTCGCGAGCAGCTTGCCGTCCTGCCCCCAGACCTGGCCTTCCTGGTCGTAGTAGCCCTTGTTGAAGACCTGCGCCTTCGCGGCGCACAGCACGGGGTGCGTCCCCTCCCTCGCAAGCTCGGTGGCATCCACGTGGAAGTAGATGTTCAGCGACACCGTCGCGATCGGCGCCATCTGCGGCCGCCGCAAGAAAATGCGCGGGAAGAACGCGTCGCAAATCGCGGTCAGCGAGAGGAAGTCGAGCGGCCTCGGCGGCACGTCGCTCAGCCAGGCGTGCGTCACGCTGTCCGGGTTTTCGATGCCGAACCGGCCGCGCGCATAGCGCATCTCGTACATCTGCGGCCAGAGGATTTCGAGGCGAGGCGTAAAGGGCTTGCACGCTTCGGGTGGCGGGACCTGGGGCGGGGCGGCCTCCCGTAAGCCCCACGTTTCACGGCGGAGGGCGAAGACCGCCATCGCGGCCAGCGCGCCTTCGGCATTGCCCTCCTGGCCGAGTTGCACCGACCAATGTTGCGTAGAGCGGTTCGAGCGAAGGACTTTCGTTTCGACCGTGAACGCGCCCTCCTTGATGGGCGCCATGAAATTGACGGTCAGCGAAAGCGGATCACCCAGCCGGTCCGGTCGCTGCAGGATCGCGTTCAGCGCGGTCGCCGCGGTGATGCCGCCGAAGGGTCCGACGAAATTCCAGTACTTGCGGCTGGTATGGCCGGTGAAGAGCCCGTCGCCGACGGGCTCGAGATGCACGGCCTCGTCCAGGCCGTGCCGGGCGGAGCGCTCGTCAGGCATCGCCCACCTTGATCAGCAGCTTGCCGGTGTTCTCGCCCTTGAAGAGCATGAGCAGCGTTTCCGGAAACGTCTCCAGGCCTTCGACGATCTCTTCGCGGGTCTTGAGCTTGCCGGCTTTCATCCAGCCGGCCATTTCCCGCACGGCCTCGCCGAATTTTTCGGTGTAATCCATGACGACCATGCCGGTCATGCTCGCCCGGTTCACGAGGAGCGACAGGTAATTCGACGGCCCTTTCACCGGCGTGGTGTTGTTGTACTGGGAGATCGCGCCGCAGATCACGATGCGGCCGTTCCGGGCCATGCGGGCCAGCGCCGCATCGAGGATGTCGCCGCCCACGTTATCGAAATACACGTCGACGCCCTTGGGGCAGTGCTCGCGGAGCGCCTTGTTCACGTCCTCGGACTTGTAATCGATCGCCGCATCGAACCCGAGGTCCTCGACGAGCCAGCGACATTTCTCGGGTCCGCCGGCGATGCCGACAACGCGGCATCCTTTTATTTTTGCAACCTGGCCGACGACAGTCCCCACCGCGCCGGCTGCGCCGGACACGACCACCGTCTCGCCCGCCTTGGGCTTGCCCACTTCCAGCAGGCCGAAATACGCCGTCATGCCCGGCATGCCGAGCGTGCCGAGGAAGACCGGCAGCGGCGCCAGGCGCGGATCGACCTTGGTGATGTCCTTGCCATCCGAAATCACGAAATCCTGGACGCCGCCCCAACCGGCAACGTAGTCGCCGACCGCAAATCGGTCATTGTTCGATTTGGCAACGCGGCCCGCGGTCCCTGCGCGCATGACTTCCCCGATGGCCACGGGCGGGATGTAGGACCGGCCCTCGTTCATCCACCCCCGCATCGCCGGATCGAGTGAAACGTATTGCACTTCGACCAGCACCTGTCCGGGACCGGGCTCGGGCACCGCGGTCGAGGTGAATTCGAAATCGCTGCGCTTGACCATGCCGACCGGACGCGCGGCCAGCCTGAACTGGCGGTTTTCGTTTTTCACGGAATCGATCCTCTGCGAGTAAACGGCCCACCGGGCGGCGACCGTCGGCGATGATACTGCGGCCCGCCGTTTGCGGTAGAGTTATCGCCCATTCGGAGGAGGGAACGAAGACAATGAAGGCCACCCGCGCGGCCCTTTTTTTCGCAGCCGTGCTGCTTTGCGGGTGCACTACCAATACGGTGCCGCTCTACAAGGACTACACGCCGTTTGAAACCTTCCTTCGCGATCGCGAAGAGTGCGTCCGCGACGCGCAGGCCTGCGTCACGAAAGCCTACGCCCAGTCGTACTACGAGGGGCTGCGCGTCCACCAGTTGCTTCCCAGCCGCGGCGTGTACCTCGCGTGCATGACGTCGCGGGGCTACTACGCGGCGGCGAACGGCTTCGTGCCGCCGGCGCTCGTGAAAATGACCGACTATCCGAGGGGGCAGGACTGTTTTGGCAAATGAGTTTCCGCCAGGCCCCAAGTTCGTTACGGGAGCCGACCAGAAGTATTTCTTCATGTGCGGCATCCTCCACGAGAGCCTCAAAAAATACGCCCCGGGCATTCCGCTTTACGTGATGGACTTCGGCTTGAGCGAGGGGCAGAAAAGCATCCTCGAGAAAAGCGGCATGCTGCTGCCGCTGCCTTCCGGACTCGAGGCGGGCCTGCCTCCCTCGCGGCTCAAAAGCAGCATCGACCTGTTCACGGGCGGCGGCGCCGGGCCTTGGGTCTGGATCGATGCGGACATGATGGCCGTGCGAGAGTGCCGCCGGCAGCTTGAAGACCTGCTTGGAAGTCTCGGGGACGACGGGACGCGCCTGGCCGTGAGCGGCGATCCCGATCCCGAATGGACGCTGGGCGCATTCTCCGTGCGCTTCGATGCGCCGAAGCTGCAACTGCGGCTTCGCCTGGACCCCGAGCTGCGCGAAGCGCCTTATGTGCGCTCGTCGATCGTCTTCTTCCTCGATGACGCGCTGCTTCCCGAATGGCGGGACCTTGCGGCCCAATTCGAGGAGGACGTGTGCTGGGATCAGAACGCCCTTTGCATCCTTGCGCATTCCATCGGAGCCGGCACCCGCGTGATCGACCCGCGCACCTGGAACGTCCACGCCATGATGATCGACGAGTTGGCCGGCGCAGCGGACGGCCTGACGTGCGGTGGCATCGAGACCTGCTTCGTCCACGTGAGCTCGAGGGAGCCGCGCCACCTGGCGGAATTCTCGTTCCCCGTGCTCGTCGACGGCCAGTCGATCCAGGGCTATACGCGGATGTTCACTCATCCGCGCCTGAGGCAGATGCAGGTCGATTTCCTGATGAATTTCCTCCAGGCCCATCCGGTGCTCAAGGCAGCCTAGCCAACCGTGCTTGCGCGCCTCTGGAACAAGGCCAAGGGTCTTCTCGCTCCCGCTGAAGACGCCGCCCACGACGCCGAGCCGCTGTTCCAGCAAGCCGTCCACTGCCATCGGCAAGGCCGGCTGGCCGAAGCGGAGCAGCTGTATGGGCAGGTTCTCGCGATGGAGCGCAACCATGTCGGCGCGCTTAACTTGCTCGGGGTCCTCGCCGGCCAGTTGAATGATCGTCACCGGGCGGTCGAGCTCATCGGGCGGGCCGTCGAGCTCGATCCTTCGCGGCCCGGCCTGCATTCGAATCTCGCCCTGGCGCTGAATGACGTCGGGCGCGGACGCGAGGCCGTCGAGAGTTGCGATCGCGCCATTGCGCTCGATCCGCACTGCGTCGAGGCGCACAGCAACAAAGGCAACTCGCTCTGGGGGCTCGGTCAGCGCGAAGCCGCGCTCGAAAGCTATGCACGGGCGATCGAAGCCCAACCGGATCATGCGCAGACGCATTGGAATGAAGGGTTCCTGCGGCTGCAGCTCGGGCAATTCGAAATCGGCTGGCCGAAGCACGAATGGCGCTGGCAGCTGCCGCACGTGCAGGCCTACAAGCGCAATTTCGTCGAGCCTCTTTGGCTTGGGAAGGAAGATCTCCACGGCCGGACGATCCTCTTGCACGCCGAGCAGGGCCTGGGCGACACGCTGCAGTTCTGCCGCTACGTGAAAACGGTCTCGGACTTCGGGGCGACGGTGATCCTCGAAGTGCAGCCGCAGCTGAAATCCCTGCTGGCAAATCTCGAAGGCGCTTCGACGGTGGTTGCGCGCGGAGAGGCGCTCCCGCGCTTCGACCTCCAGTGCCCGCTTTGGAGCCTGCCGCTCGCGTTCGGCACGACTTACGAGACGATCCCCGCGCCTTTGGCGTACGTGCGGCCGGACCCGGCCATCGTGGACCGGTGGCGAAGCAGGTTGGGGCCCCGCCGGTTGGGACCCCAATCTGGCCTTCGCATCGGCATCGCGTGGATGGGCAGCAACGGCGATCGGCGCTCGATCCCCCTTGCTGAAGTGCTGAAGCTCAAGCGCCCGGGCGTCGAGTTCGTCTCGCTGCAAAAGGAATTGAGCGCCTCCGACCGAAAGCACCTCGAAGGCACGGGCGACATCCGGGTCATGGCCGATGAGTTCGCCGATTTTTCGGATACGGCGGGGTTGGTCGAGGCGATGGACCTGGTCGTGACCATCGATACCAGCGTTGCACACCTGGCCGGCGCGCTGGGAAAGCGCACGTGGGTGCTCCTCGCCTACAACCCCGACTGGCGCTGGTTCCTCGATCGCAGTGACAGCCCCTGGTACCCGAATGTGCGGCTCTTCAGGCAACCGAAGCCTGAGGACTGGGCGAGCGCGGTCGACGAAGTCAAAACCGAACTGGATAAGCTCTAGCGCTCCGCGGAAGGCGCCTGGCCGAACTCCGGGTGCTCCGTGATGCGGGCCCGGACGAACTCGACGATTTCCGGCGGCACTTCGGCGGCGAGCTCGAGGAACTCATCGAGGATGCGGCGGGCCTCGAAGGGCCCGTTGGGGAACAGCAGGGGAACGCCCTTTGTGAGCGTGCGGCCTTCGCCATCGTCGACGCTGTGATGAGTGAAGCCGGCCCCTTCCTTCCAGCGCAGGGCATGCTCGTTTCGGGTCTTCCCGTACGCAAGCTGGAAAGCTGCGAGCGCCCCGTCTTCGCGCACCCAGACCAGCAGGTCCTGCGCATGCGCGAAGAACCAGCGCCGGTGATGCTCGCCGGGAACCTGGCGGACGCCGTTGATCTCCTTCATCAGGACTTCGTTCCCTGCTTGGCCTGTGTTGCAACGTCCCGGTGAACGTTCGAGAGTGTTCATTTTCAGCCTAAGTGGGGGTGGCGCCTACCGGTCCCGCGTTACCGGCGCGTGCTGCTTTGGCGGGGGCTACCGGACAATGCCTCAACCCGTTTAAGAATTTGGAGCGCCAATGGAGCGTCGAGGGAGCGAAAACTACGGAGTATTCAGCCACGCGCCTTACGCTTGGCCTTGGCAACAACCAAGTTCTTTACTCGGGCGAGGGATTCGCGTGGCTCGTTGCGCCTTTGGTGCGCAACGTATGCGTCAAATAAGTCTTCCCAGAGAACTTTGTGCTTTTTCAGGTCAATGAGTACGGACTTCTTGCGACCATTTCGGTCGACCAGGAATTCGATTCCGGGCATATTCATTCGAGTGATTTCAGAGTGCAGTTTCTTG
>JANXRZ010000258.1 GCA_025352885.1 Pseudomonadota bacterium
TGCCGTCCGCGCAATTACGGGCCGATGGTGTTGCGAGAGGGAACTCCGCAGCGGGTTTCGGTCGCTCTGGGACGTCCGTGACCCGGTCCTGGCGCTGGTGGACGGCCGACAGGCCAGATCGCCATTGGCAAGAATGCTGCGATTCCCCGGGCCGGACCAGATGATGACGGACTGCTGGGGCCTCTTCATGAATCCCGCGGACGCCGGTTAGGGCCAAGCGCCCGGGCGCGGAATCCCTGCAGGCGTTTTGCCGTCTTCCATCCGAGCAGTGAGGCCGCGTGCGTAAACAGCTGCCCGCCTTCGAACCGGATCGATGAGCCTCCATGCACCCTCGATTGCTCTTCGCATGCGCGCACAAGCTTGGGCTCGTCCGGGTAGATGGTGTGCGCAAGCCGCATGAACATGTCCGCGCACGCACGATGCGTGCGAGCACTATCTTCCACCTCGAGCAGCCATTTCGCGCACAAGGTCGCGGAAAGGTAGGCTGACTCAAAAGCCTTCGCCGATCGCCGCCCGCTAAGGCTTCCGATGACGTGGCTGCGATAAAAGGAAGTTGCCCCGGCGCAATCGCGCACACCCGCGGAAGCGAGCACGATGCGGGTGAAGTATTCACCATCGTCATCCAGCGACAGGCGGACATCCCACGGTCCGGCCTTTTCGGTCAGGGCCCGCGAAACCAGCCAGGCGCCGGGATGCATCATGTGGTTGCCGGATAGCTTGAGCACCAGCCAATCGACTGGCCCCGCATCCTTGCTCAGCGCCAGCGGCGCGAACTCTGCGTCAGAGGACGTGGCCCGAAAACGGCCCCAACGCGCGCAGATGGCCTTGTCGTCCCCGATCGAGGCGGCCAAGGCCATCTGCTTCTCGATCTTGTCCGGCGCAAGCAGGTCGTCCGCATCGAGGTACTGGAGCCACGCCCCCCGGCTCGCCTCCACGAGCGCATTGCGAGCGGCACTCGCGCCGCGATTCGGTTGCGTCATTAACCGTACGCCGCGCGCCTCGAATCCGCGTGCGATCTCGAGGCTGTCGTCGGTGGAGCCGTCGTCCATGACGATGACTTCCTTCTGCAGCCAGGTTTGCGAGAGCGCGGACTCGAGCGTTTGCGCGACCCACGCGCCTGCGTTGTGGCAGGGCACGAGGATGGAAACCAGCGGCGGGGCGCCGGTGCTCGATGTCACTTGCGTCGCCGGAGGGTTACCATCCGCCTATTCTAGCCGCCGACGTGAGCGGGAAACTTGACTCGCAAATCCACCGTAAGACGCGCTCGATGACGCCGGCAATCCCGGCCCTGTCGGTGATCGTCCCGGCCCACAATCCCGAGCCGGGCCGCCTGAGGCAGACGCTCGAAGCCTTGCGTGCGCAGACGGCCGATCCGGCGACGTGGGAGTGCATCGTGGTCGACAACGCATCGACCCGTTTCCCGCAACTTGGTGAGTGGGCCTCGAGCGTGCCTGAAAATCTGCGCATCGTGCCGGAGCCGAGCCTCGGTCTCACCTCGGCGCGGATCGCGGGTTTTCAAGCCGCGCGAGGCGCGATCGCTGTCCTCGTCGACGACGACAACGTGCTCGCGCCGGACTATCTCGCGCAAGTGGCCGCGATATTCGACGCTCATCCGCGCGTCGGCGCGATCGGCGGCAAGGTGCTGCCGCAATTCGAAGCGCCGCCGCCGCCCTGGGCCGGCGAGTTCCTGCCCCTGCTTGCGCTGCGGGACCTTGGCGGCCAAGTCATGGTGTCCACTGGCCTGCACCACGACGGTAATCCGCCGAACCTCTATCCGGCATTCGCCCCGCTCGGCGCGGGAATGAGCCTGCGGCGCGCGGCGTTCCAGGCCTGGCTCGACGCGCGCGCCGGCAAGGTGCCGGTGCTCAGCGACCGGCGCGGTGCGGAACTCACCTCTGCCGGCGACAACGACATCATCTTCTGCGCGATGCGCGCCGGGTGGGAGGTGGGCTATTTCCCTCAGCTCGTCCTCACGCACCTGATCCCGGCCGCGCGACTGGAGGCGGGCTACCTGGCGCGGCTGAATCGCGGAATCCAGAAATCGTGGATGCAAGTGCTCATGCTGCACGACGGCTGCCCGTGGCCCCCGATGACGCGCACCGGAGCCGAATTGCGCAAGCTGAAGGCGTGGTTCATGTACGGCGCTTGGAAGTCCACGCCGGCGCGCATCCGCTGGCAGGGCGCGTGCGGCCACTACGAAGGCCGGGTCGCGCCAGATTCCGGCGGCCGCGGATGAGCCGGTGGCACCGCAAGCTGGGGCTGGGGGCGCTGTGGCTTCGGCTCTATCACCAGCCGATGGGGCGCGTGCGGGAGGTCATGCGCCAGGGCGGCCCGCTCGAGGTGCGCGAAACCGAGCGCCAGCGGCGCGAGATGGAGGCTGCGGCGGCTGGGCTTCCTCCATTGCCGGTGCCCGCCGAAAATTCGCCGCTGTGCCTGCACCTGTTGACCGGCCGCCGGTTCTGGTACCAGACGGCGTTCTGCCTTCACTCCTTTGTGCGATCGGCCGGTGAGCCTGTCCGCGTGGAGCTCTACGACGACGGCTCGCTAGAAGGCGAGCCTGCCTCTTGGCTGCGCGCGCTCGGACCGGCCGTCAGCCTGCACATGCATGCGGACATCGTTGAGCGCCTGGATCGCCACCTGCCCGAAGCGAATTTTCCTTCGTTGCGCGACCGCAGGTTGCATTTGGTCATCATTCGCAAGCTCACCGACATCCACGCGGGCCGCTCCGGCTGGAAGCTATTGATCGACTCGGACCTGTTGTTCTTCAGGCGCCCGCGTGTCCTGCTTGACTGGCTGCGCGAGCCGCACGCCATGCTGCACGCGCTGGATTGCACGGAGTCGTACGGCTACTCCCGGCCGCTCATGGAGAGCCTTACGGGCGCGCCCATCCCGCCGCTGGTGAATTCCGGGCTTTGCGGGCTGCGCAGCGACGGCCTTGACTGGGATGAGCTCGAGTCGTGGTGCGCCCAACTCATTGCGCGCGAAGGGCCGCACTACTACCTCGAGCAGTCACTGGTTGCAATGCTCGCGTCGAGGCTGCCGTCAAGGATCGCTGCACCTGCCGCCGACTACATCACAATGCCTTCACCCGCCGAAATTCGCGCGCCGAGCGCGGTGATGCATCACTACGTGGCCGATGCCAAGCGCGGATATTTCCGCGAGGCCTGGCGGCACGTCGCCAGTTGAGTGGCGAACCGGGATTAGAGCGGTCGTCCCACGTAGGTCATGCCTTCGGGATAAGGTCGCCGGCTGGCGCACTCGCGAAATAGCGGTTCGTCGCCGAGCCTCTCGACTTGCGTGCCGATCTGCCTGCACGCGCCTTCGAGCGTGAAATGGGACTCGTATAACTGCGCGATATTCGACTGCATCGAGGCGATGCGGTCCGGTGTGTATCCCTCCAGGATGGAAGGCAGCGTCTCGACCTCGTCCACATGGACGCTAATGGAGATCTTGTGCCAGTCGATTTCGTCCTGGTAGGGAAGCCAATTGGCGTCGTCCCAGATGTGGATCGGGATGGATCCGACGCCAAGCGCCTCGTAAAGCCGGAAGCTTGCACGCCCCAGCCCTCGCGGGCACAGGCTGAAAGTGGATCGCGCCATGACTTGCCGCCAGTTTTTCCCTTGCGAGAAATGCGCCATGCCCCTCAGTGCATGATGCATTCGCGTCCTCACGCCGGTGGCGTCGCTGGCCCCGTCGAGCCGGCCGACGAAGGAAACACGCAGGTCCTTGGGAGGGCATGAAAAAGCCGGAGACCCTTTCAGCAGCGGGATCGGGACGTCGCCCCAGCCGCCCCCGCTGAAAACGATCACATTCCTAGGGAAGCGGTGCCAGTTCCAGATCGGGTGGTCGTATCCGAGCACCGTGAAGTAGCGCTTCCCGGGATCGATCTCCTCGTTGAGGATGCGATCGACATCGCTTTCGATTGCCGCATGCTGGTCCGGGAAAAAGACCTGCAATTGCGAGAACTGGTAGAAGTTGGTCCAGAGGATGGGCAAATACACGAGTTTTGTTCGAGCACCCTCGCGTAGCCAGTGCCGCAGGAAGAAGTCTTCGATCCATGGACCGCGATAGCCTTGGTATTCGTAAGACGGAGGCAAGAGAGGTTCGGCAACAGGGTGGATGGACCCGCCGGACGCATGTGAAGCTGCAATCCTTGATTCGAAATGATTCAGGCGGCTCGAAATCAGCCTGGCTTGGAAGCGGGCTATCCGGGCCACCTGCCGCAAAGGCTGGTTCTTCAGGCGCTCCGCAAAGGAACGGCGATACGGGTCCATCAGGTTGCGTCGCCGTGGTTCAGCAGCTTTTCCCATGCGTCCAAGTCGATGTCTGCATAGCCCCGCTGTTGGGCGGGCACGCGATTGGACGCGATGGACTTTTGGATTCGTGGCAGCAGATGGAGGAAGCGTTGAGGCTTTGATGCCGGGTGAAGCAGCCACGCCTGTTCGCTGGACAGCGTAAGGCATTTGCCGCCGGCGGGGCCTACCCGGCGAAACAGCATGATCTCGGGGCCGGGCGGATAGCTTGGGCTTAGGTAACGCCAAGCCAAATAGCTCGGAATTTGGGATGCGCTCTGCACAGACAGCGGCCTATGCAGGAGCGCACGCAACCCACTGGCGGGCTTTGTGGGGAGCGGAAAAGCTGCCGCGATCTTTGCCGCCCGCATGTGCAAAGCGTTCAATCCGGAGATCAGGGGCAAATAGGATGAGAGCTTGCCGAGATCCATGAGAAAGCATCGCGTGCTGAACCAGTCGTTTGTCCAGCCGGACGCCGCCCGCACGAAAGGCCTGCCTTCGTGGCGGCTGGGTGCATCTTCCATGCCACTCCCTGCGAACATCGGACTGATGCGCGGTGTCGACGACAGGACCTTTTGCATTCCGCTCATCTCCGACAGGGCCGCACTGACCCAGTCGAATCCGGGCGCCTGGTAAAGTAGCATGTCCGCATCGTAGTGAACCAGAAACGGAGTGTCGGCGAGTTCGAAGGCCGCTAGGTACGACATCAGGCCACACGCACCGGCGTCATGCGTTTCGTTGATGATGCCCCCCAGATATCGCGAGGAAAGCCTGCGCAGAAGCTCGGAGCCCGGGCGAACATACTCGATTCGATCGAAGTAACCGCCTCGCTTGAAGGCCTCTGCTATCTCGGTGATCTCCTCTACGCGCTGATAGAATAAGTGCTCGGGAAACTTGGCGTTCGGGTCGATGAACTTGGTTCTCTGGGGCCGGCAGCAATCGACGATTGCCAGTCTCTCTTCGATTCCGCGCTGGTGCGACTGCACGATCTCCGGAACCGTCTGTCTTGCATAAGCGATGTCGCCCGGTGAAAGATTGATTTGGAGCGTGACCCGCGAATCACGCTTCATTGCGGTAGACCGGGGCATCCGAGGGGGGCATGGTCATGCGGGAGTTCGCCAGAGGGGTTTTCCAGGCCTTGCTGCGGAAACTCAATCGGCAATTGGTATACATCCCACCGGATGTTATCGGTGGAATCAGCGTCGGGGAAGACATCCGCCTCATGATCGGCAAGCAGTCGCCGGTGTGCCTCGACGTTGGCGCGAACGAGGGGCAGACCATTTCGTTTCTCAGGAAATACTTCGACCGCCCCGAAATCCACGCATTCGAGCCTTCCTCCGAGGAGTTTTCGGTCCTCGCCGGGAAGCATGGCGACGTGGCGAGGATCTACAACATCGCCCTTGGCGACCGTGCCGAAACTCGACAGCTCTCCAAATTCGAGCTTCCGGTGATGAATTCCCTGTTGCCAATG
>JANXRZ010000260.1 GCA_025352885.1 Pseudomonadota bacterium
TCACGTTAGCGCCCGGCGGACCGCCTTTCAGATACGAGTCGCGGGCGCTGAGCAGCAGCACTTCCGAACCCGCCGTAAGCGCGCCGCCATCCGGCTTGAACAGGATGAACGCCGCATCGGCATCCGAAACCCCGTGCGTGACCCCGGTGGCATCGACCTTGAGGAAGCCTGCGGCGTTCTCGAAGCGAACGACGAACTGGGTGCCGTCCGGGCTGGACGTCTGCGGTCGCGGCTGGCAGGACGCGCCGGCCAGGAGGAACAGGCACGCCACGAGGGCAACGATACGCGAGATGGTGGAGGTGCCTGCCGCCAGCGATGCGTTCATTCCTTCTCCTGTTGTGGTGGCGGGACTGTCGCGGACGATAGCGCGGATCGTGTGTCGAGTCTGCGTCGGATTCCGCAAGCGCCAAGGGCACGTCGCGCGATCGAGGGTACGGACGACTCGAAGGAAGGGGCGGCTACTTGTGTGCCTTGTGCGTGCCAGGAGTACTCTTCGCACACTCGAGGAAATCCGCCATCGACAATTCGAACCCGGTCCGTTTGGTCCGCACGGAGAGCAAGCCCGCGCAAGCTCAGCGCCAAGCTGCCAAGCTGCCAAGCGCGAGCGCGTCAAGTGAGTGCGACGAAGAAGACGCAGGCCACTGCCCGTGCCGACGAGGCGGCCGTGATGCTGCCGCGCATCCAGAGCCGCATCCTCGTCGTGCGCGAGCACAAGGTGATCATCGACGCCGACTTGGCGCTGCTGTACGGCGTGGACACCCGCACCCTGAACCAGGCCGTCAAGCGCAACGCCGAGCGCTTCCCGACGGACTTCATGTTCTCGCTCACGCCGGCCGAGAAGGCCGAGGTGATCACAAGTTGTGATCACCTCCAGAAGCTGAAGTTTTCCAGATCGATGCCCTATGCCTTCACCGAGCACGGCGCCATCCAAGCGGCCAACGTGCTCGCCTCACCGCGTGCGGTGGAGATGGGCATCTACGTGGTGCGTGCCTTCGTACGGCTGAAGGCAGCCAGCGCCTCGCACGCCGAACTGGCCAAGCGGCTGTCCGAACTCGAGGAGAAGACCGAGGGCCTGGCGCTCAGCCACGACACCTTCAGCCGCAACACGCGCAATCAGCTCAAGCAGGTCTTCGACGCGCTGCGCGAGCTGATGACGCCGCCCGATCCGCCCAAGCGGCCTATCGGATTCGTCATACCCGACGAGAAGAAGAACAAGAACAAGAGCTGATGCCGGCACACTCCGTACAGCTCAGCAAGTTCCTGAGCTTCGCTCTTCGCCACAAGCCCGATGCCATCGGCTTGACGCTGGACCCACACGGCTGGGCCCTTCCGACGACCTGATCGCCAAGAGCGGCACCGCCGGAACCCGGTTCAGCCAAGAGGACTTGCGGCATTTCGTCGAGACCAGCATGGATCAAAGGGGTCAGGATAAGATCTTAAGGCGCATCCTTCATACGCTCAGGCTGGAGCGCAGTCGCCATCGACAATTCGAGCCCGGTCCCTTTGATCAGATCAACCCGTACGACTACCTGGTCGATGTGCTGCAGCGGGTCGGCGAGCATCCGGCCTCGAAAGTTGCCGAACTCACGCCTCGGCACTGGAAGATGCACTTCGCCGACCAGCCACTGCGGTCGGCGTTGCACACCCGGCCCGTCGCGTAAACGACGCCGGGTAGTTACCGGTTACGTACGAGCGGCGCATGTCCACCGGTTGCCCGTACAGGTGCACGCGCACCTGGCCTTCGGGGAAGAACATCAGCGCCGCACCAGGTGCAGGCTCAGGCCACCGCCCAGGTCCAGGTGCAGATCGAGCGGCGCGGCGAACGGGATCGGCGCGCTCGGGGGTGTGTCCAGCGGCCCCAGATCGACGAATGCCGACGGGGGCGGGGTGGCGACCACGTTGCCGCCATCGAGTTGTTCGATCAGGCCGCGCCAGCGGTAGAAGCTCGCCGTGCTCACACCCTCGCGGTCACAGAATGCCGCCACGCTCAGGCCGCTGGCGGAGAACCGCGACAGCAGTGCGCGCCACTGAACTTCGTTGCGCCGAATCCGTTTGCCCTTGCCTCGTCCCGCCATCACCGTTGCCTCCGTGTCGTTGATCACGGATACAAGTCTGGACAGCGCTCAGGCGCGCGAGAAGAACGCCGGGGAGTTACCGGTTACCCTGGTGCTGCGCTTCGATCCCGGCGGCGCTGCCGCGCGGGTCAAGGAACGCGCGCCGATCTTGTGTGCGTGCTGTCGCGCGGTGATGACGATCGTACGAACGCGGATCCGGTCCATGGACTCGACACGCGTCATCGGTCCAATTCCCACCGAGGGAACATGCTGACCGTGTGACCGATCATCATCGCGTGGGCGACGGGAGGTCAGTGTCCGCAAGCTGAGGGACGCACTCGTCTCAGGCCGTATCCCATCGGCGCATAAACGCAAATCTGACGCCCCTGTTGCCGCACCGGCACGCGTGACACGCGCGATTTGCCGACCGACATCCCGGTCACGACATCAGACCGGGCCTACTCCTCGATAGATATCTTCTGTAGCCGGAGAGCAGCGTCGCACGTGGCACGGGCTCGTCCAACAAACGGTTCAGATCGTGGCGTCGCTTCGCTCGCACGATCTAACCTTAGTCGTTGGGCGTTACACGGGCACCTTGGCCAAGCTGGACTGATTGATTCTCGCTTGAACACCGTATTTGGAAGCCACATCCCTGACTACCTGAACAAACTCGGGGCTGGCTTCCGGCGAAATAACAATCGATCGAATAAACCGATTCAGGTTGAGAAGCTTCAGTCTGATGCCAATCGGGTTGCTCTCCCAAATTCCGTCTTGCTGGGGGACGATCAGGCGCACCTCGTTCTCATATTTGTACGCAACATGCTTGTACTGCAGCATGTCCGTGTAAGCGCCAACCACATAGGTTTTGACGTTGGCGTGCTCGACGTACTTCACACGGTGAATAACGACCCTACGATTCCAGGAGAGAGCTACTTGTACGAGTTGCTCAATCGACGTCACGACAGCCACTGAAGGACCAGTTCCACCATAGAGGCGCCATAGTGCCATACTATCCCTATTGCCGCGAGTCCAGCAGCTGACGTAGTTGCCTGCTCGCCCTCGGCGATAGAAGGTTTCGGCACTTTCTGTCTTGTAACCGGCGCCATGCGCACGCTCGATAAGCTCTCTGTGTGACGGAAACAGCGCTCCTTCGAGGCGATCGGCGAAGCTATCTGCTCGACAGAGATACAGTGCCTCGAAATGCAGCAGATCCAAGAATTTTGGCAGATCCATGTACCTGCGGAGAGTGGTCTTAAGCCGAATGGCACTTACTTTGGCCGCTACGCATGACCGTACCTGATGACGTGTTGACGAGCCTGTGCGCGAGGCACCTTGAGCCAAGGGTAGGGTTTGGGGCGTCGTTTTCGCATTCGTGGCTCGATACGTCCAGGC
>JANXRZ010000273.1 GCA_025352885.1 Pseudomonadota bacterium
ACCCGAATTTCGAGCGAATGCGCCATGCCGGCCCAATCGGCGTCACGCAGAAGTTGATTGCCCATGTACCACGAGAGTTCGAGTGCCGAAACTTTTTGGAAATTCGAACGGATTCCCCCAACGGTTTCTTCAAGTCGCACCAGGGTCTGCAATTCGGCCCACCCTTGGCGCACCAGGTCGCCGTCGAGAAAATCGGGCAATTCCCAAGGCATGTACATTCCGCGCCTCAGCAGGTACGCGCCGCCGTAGCTTCCACCGTATTCCAGGAGACCGGCGTATTTGGGCGAGGTAAAAAGCTTTAAGAGCGGAGCGCTGATTCGACGGAAGCCCCGGCCGATTGTAGGCACACATTTAGCAAACCCGAGCACACCTGTCATCAAAGGCAGGTCTCTGAAACTGGGGTAGCCACCAAACAATTCATCGCCCCCCACACCGGAGATAGCGACTTTCAACCCAGATTGGGCGGCTGCGCGACTCACGAAGTAGGTGTTGACCCCATCGATGCTCGGCTGGTCCATGGCCGCAAGCATCTCGTCCATGTTCACAGCAAAGTCAGTTCGTGAAACCCACTGCGTCTTGTGCGAAGTTCGGTACGTCCGTGCGACTCGGGAGGCTAGTGGTGTTTCATCCTCTTCCGTCCCGCGATACTCGTTGAAACCGAGGGTGATCGTCTGCAGTTCGCCGCTGGTGGCCTCAGAAGCCAACCCGGTAAGAGTAGTCGAGTCAAGACCAGCCGAAAGAAATACTCCCACCGGCACATCGGACACAAGGTGGCTGCGAACGCTGTCCTTGAGTGCGGCGTGCAGTTCTTCCAAGGCTTGCTGGCGCGTGAGGAGTGAAATCGTCGAATCGCAAGACTCGAATATCTTGGTGACGCTAAAGTACTTTTGCGGGGCCGCGATCTTGGAGCCGACCAACATATGGCTACCGGCCTGGAGTGCCTTGATGCCCTTGTACAACGTGTGCGGATCGGGCAAATGCCCCCAGAGATAGAAGCCCACCTGACCTGCCGGCGAGGGGTTCGTGTCGACTGCGCCCCCTTTCAGCAGCGCCTTGACCTGCGACGCGAAGCGAAGGCTTTTCCCGTCATCGGCGTAGTAAAGCGGCTTGATCCCGAAGGGGTCGCGAGCGAGAAAAAGCGTCCGCTCGACCAAATCATGGATTCCGAACGCAAACATCCCCCGCAGCACGTGCACCATCTCTGCCCCGCGCTCTGCATACAGATGGAGGAGGACCTCGGTATCCGAGTTGGTCCGGAAAACACGGCCTTTTGCCTCCAGTTCCTTCTTGAGGTCTCGATAGTTGTAGATCTCGCCGTTGAACGTGATGCGGTACCGACCGTCCGCCGTCCCCATGGGCTGAGCCCCGGATTCCGAGAGGTCGATGATCGCAAGTCGCCGGTGAGCGAGGCCGATACGCTGGTCAGGCGAAATCCACAAGCCGGCGCCATCGGGCCCGCGCTTGATCATGGCCTCTCGGATGCGGAGCAGTTCCGCCGCGTCAACCGGAGGGGCGCCGTCTGCGTAGCCGAATATTCCAGCTATCCCGCACATGTCATGGCCGAATTTTAGGGTTGGTGCCCATCTCTGCACGAACGAGCGCAATCGCGACCTGCGGCATCATTGTCGAGGGACGCCAATCGAGCTGCCTGGCCGCTTTGTCCGCGTTGCCGGCGAATCCCGCCAGGTCTGTCGGTCTCGTCAGCGCCGGATCCCGGACCACATGCTCGCGCCAGTCGAGATCGACCTCTTCGAACGCGGCGGCGACAAAATCTTCGAGGGTGGAAAGGCAGCCCGTCGCTATGACGTAGTCGTCGGGCCTCTCCTGCTGGAGCATGCGCCGCATCGCCTCCACGTATTCCGGCGCCCAGCCCCAATCGCGCCGCACGTCCAGGTTTCCAAGAGGCAGCTTTTCCTTGCCGCCCTTCGCGATCCTGGCCGCCGCATGGGCGATTTTGCTCGTGACGAAGCGGGTCGGTCGCAAGGGCGATTCATGGTTGAACAGGATGCCGTTGCATGCGTACAGCCCGTACCCCTCGCGATAGTTCGAGACCACCCAGGTGGCGGCGGCCTTTGCCGTCCCGTACGGGCTGCGGGGTCGGAAAGGCGTGGTCTCGTCGGCCATGCCGCCTTCGACGTTGCCGAAACTTTCGCTCGAAGCCGCGTTGTAGAACCGGATCGGCTCACCCAGGAAGCGTATTGCTTCGAGAAGGTTAACGGTGCCGTTTACGATGCTGTTGAACGTTTCGACCGGCTGCTCGAACGAAAGCCCGACCGAACTCTGGCCCGCGAGGCTGTAGATTTCGTTCGGGCTCCACTTGCGCAGCACCTGGAAGACGCTGCGAAAATCTACAGTGCTCATCGACTCGAGCGTGACGCGCTCCAGGATTCCCAGCCGGCGAAGGTTATCGAAGCGCGCCACCTGGGCATCGCGCGAGGTGCCGATGACCTCGTACCCGTGTTCCAGCAATAACCGTGCGAGATATGCGCCGTCCTGGCCCGAGATGCCGCAGATCAGCGCCCGCACGACTAAGCCGGAAGCTTTTTGAAGTAGTCGATGGTTTTCACCAATCCTGCCTCTAGCGCAATGTGCGGTTCCCAACCGAGCTCGGACTTTGCCAAAGCAATATCGGGTTTGCGCTGCATTGGGTCGTCGCTTGGCAAAGGTCGAAACACGATTTCGGATTTTGACCCAGTCAATTCGATCACCTTGCGCGCGAGCTCGAGGATCGAGAACTCACCCGGATTTCCAATGTTGACCGGCCCAGTGAATTCGTCGGACGTCCCCATGATGCGCACAAAGGCTTCGATGAGGTCGTCGACATAGCAGAACGACCGCGTTTGCTTGCCCTCGCCGAAGATCGTGATCGGCTCGCCATTGAGCGCCTGCACGATGAAATTCGACACGACCCGGCCGTCATTCGGATGCATGCGAGGACCGTATGTATTGAAGATGCGGGCGACCTTGATCCGCAGCTTGTGCTGGCGGTGGTAATCGAAAAACAGCGTCTCGGCGCAGCGCTTGCCTTCGTCATAGCAGGAGCGAACGCCGACCGGGTTCACGCGCCCCCAGTAGGACTCGGTCTGCGGATGGACTTCCGGGTCGCCGTAGACCTCGCTTGTGGAGGCCTGGAAAATCTTCGCCTTGACCCGCTTGGCAAGCCCAAGCATGTTGAT
>JANXRZ010000039.1 GCA_025352885.1 Pseudomonadota bacterium
GGCGGCTCGAGGAGCTTGTCGTCCACCTCTCGACGCAGGGCGCGCACATCATGCGGATCGGGCTCGCGCAATCGCTGGGGTTGCCGGAGCACAAGGTGCGCGTGATCGCGCCCGACGTCGGCGGCGGCTTCGGCGGCAAGAACCGATTGATGCCGGAAGAGGTCGCGGTTGCAGCGCTCGCGATGAAGCTCGGCCATCCCGTGCGCTGGATCGAGGACCGGCGCGAACACCTCGTGTCGGGCGCGAATGCGCGCCAGCACAAATACCGGCTGACCGCCTACGCCGACGACAAGGGACGGCTGCTCGCGCTGGATGCGGAAATCACGATCGATGGCGGCGCCTATTCGAACTGGCCGTTCACGATCGGCCTCGAACCCGGCCAGGCAACCGGCAACCTGCCCGGGCCCTACGATTTCCAGGGCTATCGCTGCAAGACCTACTGCGTGGCGACCAACAAGCCGGGGTTCATGCCGTACCGCGGCGTGGCGCGCACCGGCGTGTGCTTTGCCATGGAGTTGCTGATGGACGCGGTGGCCCGCGCGGTGAACCGCAACCCTTACGACGTGCGCATGGAGAACCTCGTGCGCCCGGAGCAGATGCCGTACGACAACGTGGTCAAGAAGCACTACGACAGCGGCAACTACCCGGCGGCCCTCAAGCTCGCGCGCGAAAAGTTCGACCTCGAAAAGTGGGTCGAGCGGCAAAAGAAAGGGGAGCCCGACGGCCGCAGGATCGGGATCGGATTCGCGAGCTACTGCGAGCAGTCGGCGCATGGCACCAGCGTGTTCGCTACGTGGGGCCTGCCGCTCGTGCCGGGCTACGACCAGTCTGCGGTCAAGCTCACGCCGGACGGCGGGCTCGAGGTCCGGGTCGGCGTGCATTCGCACGGCCAGGGCATGGAGACCACTTTCGCCCAGCTTGCGCACGAGATCCTCGGCATCGACGTGCAGAAGATCAAGATTACCCACGGCGACACCGGCACCACGCCGTATTCCACCGGCACGTACGCTTCGCGCTCGATCGTGATGGCCGGAGGCGCCACGCTCAAGGCCTGCGAGGAACTGATCCCCCGCATCGTCAGGATCGGCGCCTTCCTCATCGGCTGCAACGAAGCGGATGCGCGCTTCGACAAGGCGCTGGGCGTAGTGGGGCCCGATGGCAAGGCAGTCGGGCTGAAGGAGATTTGCACCGTCTGGTACCTGCGGCCGGACCGCGCGCCGCTCGACGTGGATCGGCGCGGCCTCGAAGTCAGCGTGAGCTACAAGCCGGACCGCGACACGGGTGCCTTCAGCTACGCCTCGCATGCGGTGGCCGTGGCAGTGGACACCGGCACCGGGCAGGTCGAGATCCTCGACTACGTCATCGCGGAGGATTGCGGCACGCTCGTGAATCCCATGGTGGTAGAGGGCCAGACGCTCGGCGGCGTGGCGCAGGGCATCGGTACGGCGATGTATGAAGAGATCCAGTACGACGCCAACGGGCAGCCGAATGCATCGACGCTCGCCGACTACCTCCTGCCGGGACCGACCGAGATTCCGAACATGCGCATCTTCCACATGGAAACGCCGTCGCCTTACACGATGTTCGGCATCAAGGGCATGGGCGAGGGCGGAGCGATCGCGCCACCGGCCGTCATCTTCAACGCCGTAAACGACGCGCTTCGCGCGACCGGCGCCGAGGTGAATAAAACCCCGCTCACGCCGCACCGCCTGCTCGAAGAGATCGAGCGCGCGCGGCAACAAACCGCACCGAAACGGGAGGCTGCATGAAAGCCGCGGCTTTTGAATACATCAAACCGCAGGATGTGCCGGGCGCCATCCAGGCGCTCTCCGGTTCGGCGGGAGAAGGCAAAGCCCTCGGCGGCGGGCAATCGCTCGGGCCGATGCTCAACCTGCGCCTCGCTAGACCCAAGCTCCTGGTCGACGTCTCGCGCCTCGAGGCGCTGCGCACCATTGAGGACAAGGGCACGTTCTGGCGGATCGGCGGGGCGGTGACCCACTCCGCAATTGAGGATTCGAAGCTGGTCGACTGCACGCCGATGTCGGATGTCGCGCACAACATCGCTTATCGGACCATTCGCAACCGCGGCACCATCGGCGGCAGCCTGGCGCATGCCGACCCGGCGGCGGACTGGCCCCTGGCCCTCCCGGCGCTGGCTGCGTCCATTGTCATTGCAGGGCCCGCCGGGGAGCGCAAAGTGCCGGCCGGCGAGTTCATGACCGGGGCGTTCGCCACTGTCCTCGCCGAAGACGAACTGGTCGTTGCGGTCGAAGTGCTGAAGCTCTCGAAGGGCGCCCGCTGGGGCTACTGGAAGTTCTGCAGGAAGACCGGCGAATTCCCGGAGTCGAGTGCCGCCATGCTCATGGACCCCGAGCGCAAGCTCGCCCGCGTCTGGGTAGGCGCCCTCGATGGCGCGCCACGGTCGCTCGATGCGCTTGCCGTTGAAATCGCGCAGCGCGGCGCGCTCGCCGCAAGCGAAGTCGCGGTCAGCGCCGCCCTCGACCTGGCCGTTCCCGGCCAGGATCCCGTCAACCGCCGCCTGCATGTCACCGCCGTTCGGCGTGCCGTGCAAAAAGGATTTGCCTGATGCAGCCCGTCTCACTCACCGTCAATGGCGAAAAAGTGAAGGCCTTCGCCGAGCCCAGGACGCACCTGGCCGACTTCCTGCGCGAAGACCAGCGCCTCACCGGCACGCATCTCGGATGCGAGCATGGCGTATGCGGCGCGTGCACCGTGCTGATCGACGGCCAGCCTTCGCGCTCGTGCATCGCGTACACAGTGGCATGCGAAGGCCGGGAAGTGCGCACGATCGAAGGGTTTGGCGAAGATGCGGTGATGGCCCAGCTGCGCACTGCGTTCAACCAGGAGCACGCCCTGCAGTGCGGATTTTGCACGCCGGGCATGCTGATCGCCGCGCGGGACCTGGTCATGCGGGTGCCGGACGCCGACGAGAAACGCGTCCGGGTAGAGATGTCGGGAAACCTGTGCCGCTGCACGGGCTATCGCGGCATCGTCCGGGCAATCCTGAGCGTGCTCGAGTTGCGCCGGGCCGGAAATGACGCGGCGATGGAGGCGGCGCCGGCTGCGGCTAACGATGCCTTTACGCCATTCGCCGCCAAGGCGGCCCCAGCGGCGCAGGCCCAGCCGCCGGTTGCCGCCGCACCGGCGCAAAAGCAGGCCGCCGGCACGGTAATTGAAGACGAATTTACAGTCGATCATCCGCTCGAGAAGGTCTGGGAGATCTTCGGCGACATGCCTGCGGTTGCCGGGTGCCTGCCCGGCGCCGAGATCAGCGAACATACGCCGACCTCGCTCAAGGGCAAGGTCACGACGAAGTTCGGCCCGATGCGCGCCGCCTTCGCAGGGTCGGCCGCGCTAGAGAGGGATGAATCGGCCAAGCGCGGCGCAATTCGCGGGAGCGGGACCGACAGCCTTTCCGGCTCCCGGGCGCGCGGCGACATCAGTTACCAGCTCTTCGATGCCGGCAGCGGGCGAACGCGGGTCGCAGTCGCCATCGACTACAGCCTCCAGGGGCCGCTCGCGCAGTTCTCCCGCGGCGGGCTGGTCCGGGAGTTCGTGAAGAAGATGGTGGCGGATTTCGCCGCCAACCTGAACGCGCGTCTTGGCGCGCCTGCGGGCTTGGCGCCCAAGGTTGCACCCGTGATGGAGATCAATGCGGGAAGCATTTTCTGGAACTGGCTCAAGAACTTATTCGGCAGAAAATCCTAAAGGAGATTTACATGAAAGCGATCGCAGAACTCGGCAACTTTCTCCACATCTACGACTTCTACGTCGAGAAAGAGAACATCGACGAATTCATTCGTCTCTTCAATGAATTCGACTACGGGGGCAACAACCCGATGCACATGTCGCCCGCGCAGGCCAAGGATGGCGCAATGTGCCAGGACGTCGATGACCCGACGCACTTCTGGCTGATCGGCGAGTGGAAGGACATCGTCGAGCACGCAAAGATTCGTAAGATCCTCGCCACTGAGTTGAAGCCGGCTTTCGTCGGCATGATCAAGGGCACCGGCTTCGTGCCGAAGTACGCCAAGGTCGTGTCCGCGACGCCGCAGGCCATCCTCGACAAGGCCGAGGCTGACGCCAAGGCAAAGTCCAAGGCAGCCTAGCCTGATGGAGCTTTACACGTTCTTCCGGTCCTCGACCTCCTTCAGGCTGAGGATCGCGCTGGCATACAAAGGCATCGCTTACGAACCCCGGTTCGTCAGCCTGCCAAAGATGGAGCACCAGGCCCCGGGGTATCTGGACAGGAATCCCCAGGGCCTCGTGCCCGCTCTGGTCGACGATGCCGGACGGGTATTCACGCAGTCGATGGCGATGATCGAGTATCTCGACGACGTGCACCCAGAACCGCCGCTAATGCCGAAGGGCGCGGAGGAGAAATGGTATGTGCGCGGCGTCTCCCAGATCATCGGCTGCGAGATGCATCCGCTGAATAACGTCCGTGTGCTCAAGTATTTAAGGACTTACGGACTTGACGACGCCAAGGTGAACGGCGACTGGTATCCGCATTGGGTCAACGAGGGCTTCAGGAGCCTGGAAGCGTTCCTCGTCGGCGAAAAGAGAACCGGAGAGTTTTGCCTCGGATCGCAGTTCACCATGGCGGACATCTGCCTGATCCCGCAGGTGTTTAACGCGCAGCGGTTCAACTGCGACCTGTCGCCCTATCCGACGGTGATGAAGGTGTTCGAGGCGGGGGCCGCGCTCGACGCGGTGAAGAAAGTGGAGCCCTCGACGCAGCCGGACGCATTTTAAGTCGCTGCATCCAAAATGCGAGGCGGGTCGTATCTGGTGTAGGGAATCGAACGCGGTGATTTCGCCGACTGCGGTCCCATTCACTCACCAGGAGATCCAAATGAAACGCAATGAACTGAAACGCAAGCAGTTACCCGCAATCGCGCTGTCCCTTTGCTTCACGCTTGGCGCGGCCCCTGTGATGGCCCAGGTCACTGTAGGAGGGGCGGCGATGTATCCGTCCAAAGACATTGTCGACAATGCGGTGAACTCCAAAGACCATACGACGCTTGTCGCCGCGGTCAAGGCCGCCGGCCTGGTGGACACTTTGAAGAGCAAAGGGCCCTTCACAGTGTTCGCCCCGACCAACGACGCCTTCGCGCAACTGCCGGCCGGGACGGTGGACACGCTGCTCAAGCCGGAGAACAAGCCGGCCCTCACCAAGGTGCTGACCTATCACGTGGTTTCCGGCAAGCACAGTGCGGCCTCGCTGCAAAAAGATATCCAGAGCGGCAATGGCAGGGCGATGCTGAAAACCGTCGAAGGGGACGCGCTTACGGCGACCGCCAGCGGCGGCACGATCATGCTGACTGACGAGAAGGGCGGTAAGGCCCATGTCACAATCGCGGATGTCAACCAGTCGAATGGCGTCATCCATGTCGTCGACAAGGTCCTGCTGCCGAACTGACCCGGCGTTTGATCCACTGCGGGCTGCCGTCTCCTCCTGATGCTGGACGATAAGGAAATCAGGAGCCTGCTGCTTCGGTCGGCGGCCCGCGATGAAGGTTCGGCGGAGGCTTTCAAGCGCCTCTACAAGACTTGCGCGCCGACGCTGCTCGGCATCGCGCAGCGCATCGTCCATCGACGCGAGCTTGCCGAGGAGGTGCTGCACGACGGATTTACCAAGATCTGGTCCTCTGCGGCGAGTTTCGATCCACTGGGGTCGCAGCCGGTCGCATGGATGGCGGCGATCGTACGCAATCGTGCGATCGACGTACGGGCAAGTCACGATGTGTCCCGCGTGGATTCTTATCACGCATCGCTCGACGCGGATCCGGAGGGCACGCTCGACCGGCTCTTCGACTGGAGTGAAAGCGCGGAGGAGCAAGAAGACCAGCGCCGCGCCGCGGCGTGGCTGAAGGACTGCCTTTCCCGCCTCGGTGCAGCTGAGCGCCAGTCCCTCGTGCTTGCTTTCGAACACGGACTGAGTCATGGGGAACTGGCGGCGCATCTGCGCAAGCCACTCGGTACGGTAAAGAGCTGGCTGCGGCGCGGCATGCGCAGCCTGCGTTCGTGTGTGGAGGCGAACATGCGCGGGGAGGTGCGATGAAACTGGCCCACAGTACGCATCTGGATGCTTTGTGCGGCGAGTATCTTGTGGGAACTTTGCGCGGCGCCGCACGCCGGCGTTTCGAGCGGGCAGTGAGAGAAGAGCCGGGTGTCGCCCGGCAACTTCAGTACTGGCAGCGCTTCACTCCAGGGAGGTACACCAAAATGGTCGAAGCACAACCGCCTGCGAAAGGGTGGCAGCGGCTCGAGCGCGAGCTCGACCTCGCGCGCTACCGGATGCCGTGGCATCGACGCACCGGCTTCTGGCGCGGATGGGCGGTTGCGGCAACCTCAGCGCTGGTTATCCTCGTGGGTGCGGATCTCCTTAACCAGGAAGCCGCCGCGCCTCAGGTTGTGCAGATCGCCCAGCTTCAGGGCAAGGTTGCGGCCGCATCCGTCACAGCGCATCTTTCGAAAGACGGGCGCACCGTCGTGCTGCACCCGGATCGGCCGGTAATTGCCGGGCCGGCGCAGAGCTTCGAACTGTGGTTGATCCCCGCAGACGGTAAGCCGTTGTCCGTAGCGGTTTTGGGAAACCTGGATGCCCGGTTCGAGCTGCCGCCTGCGCATCGCGGCCGGTTGCGCCCCGGTGCCCAGTTGGCGGTCAGCACTGAACCCGCAGGCGGCTCTCCTACCGGGCAGCCCACGGGCCCGGTCATCTTCGCGGGGCCGATCAGAATCTGAAGCCGTCTCGCCTGGGGGCGCAGGCCGGTGTTTTGCCGGCCTCGTCAATCGATGCGACCATGGCGCTTTGGCTTTCGCGAGAGCGAGCGATGAAAATTGGCGTCTTTCACTTCCCCACCGACTACGGGATCGAACCCGGCGAGCTTGCGGCCGCGCTCGAAGCCCGCGGCTTCGAGTCGCTCTTCGTCTGCGAGCACACGCACATCCCGGTGAGCCGGCGAACGCCTTTCCCGAGCGGCGGCGAGCTGCCCAAGCGCTACGCACACACATACGACCCGTTCGTGGCGCTGTCCTTCGCGGCGGCCGCCACGAAGAAACTGAAACTGGGCACCGGCATCGTCCTGATGCCGCAGCGCGACCCGATCGTCACCGCCAAGTCCGTCTCGAGTCTCGACCGCCTCTCGGGCGGCCGCTTCATTTTCGCCGTCGGCGGCGGGTGGAACGTGGACGAGATGGAGAATCACGGGACGCGTTACGAAACCCGCTTCAAGCTCCTTCGTGAGAGGGTGCTCGCGATGAAGGCGTTGTGGACCGAGGAAGAGGCTGAGTTCCACGGCCAGTTCGTTAATTTCGACAAGGCCTGGCAGTACCCCAAGCCGCTCCAGAAGCCGCATCCGCCGATCTTCCTTGGCGGGGAGAGTGACCACACTTTGAAGCGGGTGGTCGAGTTCTGCGACGGCTGGTTTCCGCGGCCGCGAAACGGATGGGACCCGATGAGCGCGGTTTCACGCTTGCACCGGGCGGCGGAAGCGGCGGGACGCGATCCCGCATCGCTTTCCATTACCGTCTTCGGCGCGCCGTCGGATGCAGCCAAACTCGCGGTCTATCGCGAAGCCGGCATCGACCGCGTGCTGATCGAAGTGCCTGATCTTGGACGGGACGATGTCATGCGCCTGCTCGACCAGAAGGTGGCGTTAATCGCCGGGTAAACGTTAAGCCCGGGCGAGTGCCCGGATGATGCCGTCGGCCTGGTCGAAACCAAGCTGGTCGGTGTTGATTACGATGTCGTAGTGCGTGGGCTCCTCGGCCTCGAGCCGGTAGAACCGCTCGAAGAAGTCGGCCCGGCCGGCGTCGGATTTGGCAACCAGCTTTTCCGCTTCCGATTGGGTCTTGCCCTCGATGACGAGCCGCCCGATGCGCGTTTCCGGCGAAGCGGTGACCAGTACCCTCAGGACGTTTTTCGAGCCGGCCAGCGCAATCGCTGCGCCATGCGCGACGATCACTGCATTGCCCCCCGCGGCCATCTCGCGGATCACATCCACGATCAGGCCCTCGTAGCCGGGAAGCTTGTCGAGCGCCTGGGCCGACGGCGCGTCGCTGCCGCCACCGGCCAAGGCGAAACTTTCGAGGATGCGCTCGATCAAGCCCTTGGGAACCTCGGTACGGGCCATCTCTTCGGGCGTCACGCCGGCCAGAGCCGCCGCACGTTCGATGATTTCGTTGTCCACATACCGGAAGCCGAATTCGTCAGCCAGCCGCCGGCCGACCTCCTCGCCGCCTGAGTACAGCGTGCGCGCAATCGTAATGACGTTGTAGCTCATTCACTCCCCTCGTAGTTACACTTTTTCCCGGTTGCCCGGGCTTATCTCAAAGTCTATCCATACCGGCTGGACTTTGCACTCGGCCAATGCACCCTGCGGCCGCCTAAAACGCCTCGCGCTCAGAGCAGGTTGAACGCGATGGCGCAGAGTGTTGCGCTTCTGCGAACCGCACAAGAATTCGATTTGGTTTGGCGGTAAAATTTCATTTCCGGGATTTTCGCAGACTCCCGGCCAGGCGGTGTCCAATCGCCCAAGCTCTGCGTCCGATTGCATTGGGCTCTCTCATGGACACCGTACCTTCCGACATCCCCTATTTGTCGAC
>JANXRZ010000077.1 GCA_025352885.1 Pseudomonadota bacterium
GAGCTACACGATGGACACGGCCCACGACGAGTTTGCGGCGGGCACGGACTACACCGACACGATCACGGTGGCGACGGCCGATGGCACGAGCCAGGTGTTGACGGTGACGATCCACGGGTCGGACGATGCGACGGTGGTTTCGACCGCCGGCCATGCAGTCCCGACCGTCAATTCATCAACCACTGATATCGGTACGCCAACCCTAACGGGAAGGATCAGCCCCCTGCACCCGGGCGAGACGCTATCGATAACCGTCAATGGGCGAACATATGTCGCAACTGTTTCAGGTACTACCTGGACCATTGCGATTCCGGACGAGTTCGCTTTAGCCGACGGTACATATGATGTGACGGCTTTAGTCGCAGATTCTGCGGGCTACGTCGGCCGTGCAACAGGCACGGTCACAGTCGCAAGAACCACTGTCCCAATCACTTCCACGCCGCCCGCGCCGCTCCCGGACCCGGTGCCGCCCACGATTGGCGCACCTGGGGTTCCGATCACCCCGCTGCCTCCGGTCGTTGACCCGGCTCCGACCACCCTGGTGACGCGATCAGTCGATCCAGTCTTATCCAGCCAGCCTGTCAACATCGCCGGTTCGCTTGCCGGCACGGCAGCACCGGCCGCTCCCGCACCGGCACCGGCACCGGCACCAGCACCGGCGGCTTCCGACGCGGCCGGCAGCGATGCAGCGAGCGCTATCAATGCATTGCCGGCACCTGCGGCGGGCACGCCGTCGCCTTCTACGCCGGCCCCTGCGCCGGTTGAACAGGGCTTCCAGGTTGCGCGCATTACGGAAAGCACGTCGGCAGCCCGCAGTGCCGAACTCGCGGCGATCACCGTAGGACGCCTGTTCGTGCTCGAAGGGGTGCCCGATGTCCGGGCAGAAGCGCAGTTCCAGGTTCCGCCCGAGGCTTTCGCGCATACCGAAGCCGGCGCAGTAATCCGGCTCGAGGCCAGGCAATCGAACGGAGAACCGCTGCCGGCGTGGCTCGGTTTTAACAATGCCACTGGCACTTTCAATGGCTCGCCGCCCGATGGCAAGGCGACCGCTGTGGAGGTGCAGGTCGTTGCGCGGGACAACCAGGCGCGCGAAGCTTCCGTAATATTCAAGCTCGAGCTGGGCGTCGCTCCGGCACCGGGTTCGGCGCCGAGCGCCAATCTCGATTCAAAAGATCGCGGATTCCCAGTTGCCCGGGTTGCTGCGGATTCGAGCGCCGGGTCACTCGCGCGCGCGGATGACGCGAAGTCGCTTAGCGGCGATCGTCTGTTTGTGCTGGAAGGAATCAAGAACGCAGTTGGCAACCAGCAGTTCCAGCTGCCTCCTGAAGCGTTTGCCCACACGGATGCCAAAGCAGTCGTCAAGCTCGAAGCGCGCCAGGCCGACGGCCAGCCGCTGCCGTCCTGGATCCAGTTCGATCCCGCGAGCGGCCTCTTCCGCGGCACGCCCCCCGATGGCAAGCCGGTTGCCCTCGACATCATCGTCATCGCGCGTGACAACGCCGCTCGCGAGGCGAGTGTCGTCTTCAAGCTTGAACTGGGCGTTCCGGGCGCCGATGCGCCGGGCGCTTCCCCGGGTGCCCGGCCAACGGGTGCGGGCATTTCCACGCCCGACGCAGCTCCGCCCGAGGAGTCTTCCGGGAATGCGGCTCCTGGGCAGCCCGGCGGAAGCCGCAGTGCCGACGATCTTGGGGCATTGAAGCTCTCGCCGCAGGATCTTTCTGGATTGGGCTCTTCGGCCCTGCGTTCACTCGATGCGTTGGGCGCCACGGACAAGGGGTTCCCGGTTTCGCGAGTTCCCGTGGAATCCTTGCAGCGTGCAAGTTCTGTGGATGGGCAGGTGCTCGCGGAGCAGCGGCTGTTCGTGTTCCAGGGAATTGTTACGGCACGAGGCGACAGCCAGTTCCAAGTGCCTCGCGATGCGTTCGGGCATACGGATCCCGCTTCCATCGTCGTCGTCGAGGCGCATTCTGCAAGCGGTAGCGCGCTGCCGTCCTGGCTCCGATTCGATTCAGTAACGGGCGTCTTCCGCGGTACGCCCCCGTTCGGTGAGCGCACGACGATCGAAATCGTTCTTACTGCCCGCGACGAGGAGGGTCGGGAGGCAAACCTGTCGTTTACGCTCGAACTCGGGGTCAAGCCAGAAGCCGAGCAAGCGGATAAACCCCAGCCGGCCGCCGCGCCCAGTGCCCGCATGGCTGTCGACGAGGATGGCGATCCAGACGCTGAACCGGAGGTCGTTGTCGCGGGAGTGGACGATGCAGCCGTTAAACAGAAGGTGGAGAAGGCGAAGCCAGTGAAAGGGGGGGCGCCTACGTTCGCCGAGCAAATCAGGACGGCCAAGTTCGGACGCGATCCGTTGCTTGCCAAGATTCTGGCAAAGGACGCGCCGGCAAAACCTTCGATCCTGTAAGGATTGCGGAATTTGCCCGCGTATCACATTGGCTAACAAGCTAGAATCGTCCTTCAAGGCAGAATCCGAAAAATTTCCCGGGGTGCGGGTGCGGTCACAAATCCAAATAACATCCGCGCATTGCGTAGCGCTTTTCTGTGGCGCAGCCGTCTTCCTCGGCGGTTGTTCCGTGTTTCCAGTTGCCCTCGATGCGGGACAGCGGGAGCGAATTGCAAGCGAAGCCGAAGCGAAACTGTTCGCCGGGCAGGAGCCGCTCAACAAGCCCGTAAGCCTGTACGAGGCGACTGCTCGCTCGCTCAAGTACCAGATGGAATTCCGCGTGCGGCAGATGGAGCAGGCGGTCGCGCTCGGCCAGCTCGAGGTCGGAAAATTCGACATGCTGCCCAAGCTCACCGCAACGGCCGGCTATACGACACGAAATAACGATTCCTTCGGCTTCGGGTTTTCACCGAACGGGACAGTGGCCACTAACCCATCGGCTTCTCAGGAGCGCACGCGCAATACCTCCGGCGTGTCGTTCACGTGGAGCGTGCTCGATTTCGGCCTGAGCTATTACCGGGCGCAGCAATTGGCCGACCAGAGCCTGATCGCCGAAGAAAGGCGTCGCAAGGCCATGCAGAACCTTGTGCAGGACGTACGCCTCGCATGGTGGAAAAGCGAGGCGGCGCAGCGGCTGCTTCCCCAGATCGACGAGTTGCTCGAGGAAGTCGAGTTGGCAATCGAAAAGTCCCGTGTGATCGAGAGCCGCAAGCTGCTTCCTCCGATGCAGACGGCTACATTGCGCCGGGGCCTGCTCGACCTGGAGCAGCAGATCAGCCTCCGAAGGCAGGACCTCGCGCAGTCGCGCGTCGAGCTTGCTGCGCTCCTCAATACGCCGCCCGGAACGCAGGTGCAGATCACACCGCCGAGCCGGTTTCCTGCAGCAACGCTCGAGCTCCGGACCCAGATGGAAGTGCTCGAGGCAGTCGCCTTGAGGAATCGCCCCGAGTTGGGTGAGGAGACCTACAAGACGCGCGTCAACGAGATCGAGGCGCGCAAGGCCGTCCTCGGCCTCATGCCCAACCTCAACCTCGACACGGGTTACAACTACGACAGCAACCGGTTCCTGGTGAACAACACCTGGCTGTCCCTGGGCTTGAGCGTGGCGTTCAACCTTGTGAAAGCCTTCTCCCTTCCTGCGGTCAATCGCTCTGCCGAGGCGCAGCGCCGGCTGGACGAAACCAGGCGCCTGGCGATGGCGATGGCCGTCATGACGCAAACCCGCATTGCCGCGGTTCGCTACACCCTGCTTGCGCATGAATTCAGCGTGTGGGACCAGGCCACGCGCGATGACGAGCAGATCGTAGGATTTCTGGCATCCAGCGCAGAGGTCGGCGTAGACACCGAGTTCGAGCTGATCCGCGCAAAGGCGCGATACCTGGTCAGCAAGATCAACCGCGACATCACCTATGCCAATCTCGAGGCGTCCCTTGGCCGCATCTACAATTCGATAGGGCTGGACGCGCTGCCCTCCGAGGTCGACAGTCATGAAACCAGCGCCCTCGCGGACCAGATGCAAACGCGCCTCGTTGCATGGGAAGACGAGAACTTCGCCCCGAAAGCGATTCCGCCCGAACTGGCGCTGGTCATCGGCGAGATAGAAGGCGTTCCCCGTTCCGCGCTCAAGGAATTTCGCGAGTCGATCGTGCGAATCCTCGACTTGTCGAAGATTCGCATCGCCGAGGCCGCCGATGCAAAGCTCGCGTTCAACTCCGCCGTGTTCCTCGATCCGCCCCGCGATGGCGGCCGGCCTGCGCGAATCAAGGTTGCCCTGCTGGACCCGGTTTCGGGCGCGGTCGCATTCTCTTCCGAGTTCAAGACCACGCTAAGCGAGCCAGTGGACGACGCGCAGTGGCGCACACTTGGCGAAGGCGCCGCTTATCGCATCGTCGGCCCCCTGGCGCGGATCCGCTTGGGAAAAACGGTGACCCAAAAAACCTTGTCCGTCCCTTGGGGCGACCCGAACCTGAAGCTGGCGCGCGATGCCGGGTCGCCTGGAAGCTCGCAAGCCGCCGCAATACCTGCTTCACCCGTAAGCGCGTCCCTTCCGCTGCGTATCTCTCGCGAACTTTCGTGGCCACCGGTCGAGCGCATGTCAAAAATAGACTTCGATGAAGGCCGACGTGCACAATAAATCGGCAGCACTGCTTGGTGCCTTGATTGCCATCGGCGTGGTTCTGGACGCGGTTGCGCAAGCCCCTCAACCGGCTCCCAAAGCAACCGCGCGGCCCGCCCTGGCTCCTGCTCCGGCGGCGCCGCCCTCCGTCCAGCCGCCGCCTTCCACCGCATCCCAGCCCGCGGGGCGCCTGGGCATGGGTGCGCTGCTCGAGCAGTTCACGACGCTCGACGAACGGGACATCTCCGTGCTCGTGACCTCCGGAGATGAAACCACGCTTTCCAGCCAGATGGCGGGCAAGATCAAGAAGATCCATTTCGGCCTGGGCGACAACGTCGGGGTGAAGGCCGTGTTGCTCGAATTCGATTGCGAGGAACAGGACGCCCAGCTTCAGTCAGCCGAAGCGGAGTACCGCGGCGCACGCGAAACGCACCTCACCAAGCTCAGGCTGCAGGCGCTCGGTGCGGCCGGCGAGCTGGAAGTAACTGTCGCGGCTTCCGGCGCTGACAAAGCGAAGAGCCAGGTCACGCTGCGCGAGTCGCAACTGGCCTACTGCAAGGTCACCGCGCCGTTTACCGGCCGGCTCGTAAAGCTGAAAGTGAAGCAGGCCGAAAGCGTGTCGCTCGGCCAGCCGCTCGTCGACCTGGTGAATCCGGGTTCGCTGAAGGCGCAGCTCTACGTTCCGGCCGCATGGCTCAACTGGCTGCGTCCCGGGGCGCATTTCACGGTCAAGACGGCGCAGGACGGTCGGAGCTACCGGGCGCGCGTGTCCAAGCTCAACGCGCGTGTCGAAGGGGTCAGCCAATCCCTCGAGCTGGAAGCGCGCTTCGAAGGGTCCACGCAAGGCCTCCTCCCCGGCATGGTGGGCACCGCCGTATTTCCCGACCGCCCCAAGCCGTGACCGAGCCGGCGGCAGAACCCAAAAGCGTCAACATCGCCGCAGAACTGCTGGAGTTCCAGCGCAAGCTGCAGGCATGCAAGTCCGTTCGTGAGCTGGCTTTCGTGGCCGCGAACGAGGGGTTCGGCGTGCTGCGGTTCGACCAGGCGGTCATGTGGCAGTACGCGATCCGTTCGCAGGTCGTGGTCGAATCGGTATCCGGACTCGCGGAAGTCACGCATGAGGCGCCGTATGTCCAATGGCTCGTCCAGGCAGCTGCGCATTTTGCGGCGGCGCCGGGCCAGCCGGTCGTCGTTTCGGCGCTCGGCGACCTGCCTCCTGCGCTCGCCGAGGACGGCGCCGAATGGTGTCCTGACCAACTGATGCACTGTGCGCTGCAAAGCCCCGACGGGATCACCATCGGCGGGTTGTTGTTTGCGCGCGAAGAGCCTTTCACTGATGTCGAGCGGGCCATCGCGCAATGGATGGGTGCCTCGGCCGGGTTTGCGCTCTGGGCCTGGCGGCGCGATTACCGGCCGGTGCGCAGGTGGCTCCAGCGGACCTCGACCAGGCGGTTGCTGATCGGCGCGGGCATCGTCGCCGCCCTGCTGGCGCTGGTTCCCGTTCGCCTTTCGGCACTGGCGCAGGCCGAGATCACCCCGGTGAAACCGTATCCCATCACTGCGCCCGTGGAAGGCGTTGTCGACTCCATCAAGGTCCAGCCCAACCAGATCGTGAAAGCCGACGAGCCCCTGGTCGTGCTGAACGACACGACGACCCGGAACAAGCTTGCGGTGGCCGTCAAGGCGCTGGACATAGCGAAGGCCGACCTTCAGAGAGCGATCAACAAATCCTTTTCCGACGAGGCGAGCAAGGGTGAGCTAAACGTCCTCGACGCGCGGGTAAGGGAGAAGGTCGCCGAAGTGGCATTCCTTTCCGAGATGCTCGACCGCTACAGCATCTCCGCGCCGCAGGGTGGCCTTGCCATTTTTGCGGACGCCGAAGAGTGGCGGGGCAAGCCCGTCCAGCCGGGCGAGCGCATCATGGTCATTGCCGACCCGTCCATGGTGGAGGTAACCGTGTATGTGCCGCCGGAAGACGCGATCCAGCTTGACCTCGGCAGCGAAGTTTCCGTTTTCCTGAACATCGATCCGCTCTCCCCGTTGAAAGCCAAAATCGTGCAGACCAGTTACGAGACGATCACGATGCCGGACAACAGCCTGGCGTATGTCGTGAAGGCGAAATTGCGCGAGGGATCGCTCCCGCGGATCGGGTTGCGGGGTACGGCCAAGGTCTATGCAGAAGACGTTTCACTCGGCTACTACCTCATGCGCAAGCCCATCCTGTTCCTGCGCAAGAGTTTCGGGATCTGAGCAGACTCTAGCGACCCGGCGCCCAGCTCGCCCGGTACACCGCCCATGCAGTGAAGCCGCCGTACACGAGCATGGCTGCGGCGATCACCAGGAAGACACCCGACACCGGAGCGCCCGCGTGCAGGGCTGCAAACCCACCCACGGTCGCAATCAGGAGCCTGAACGCCCCTGCAAGGAGCGGCATCGCCATGCGGCCCGCACCCTGTGAAGCGAAGTAAAGGGCAACGCCGACTGCGAGAAACGGGTAGCACGGCGCCACCCGTCGAAGATACTGGCTGCATGCTTCGAGCACCGCCGGGTCTGAGCTGAAGAGGCCGGCCCAGGCATTGGGGAATACGGACACGAATGCGCCGATCGCAAGGCCCACGCAGGCGGCGATCGATGCGCCCGTCCAGGCAATGCGCTTGGCTCGCTCGACCTGCCCGGCCCCGATATTAGTCCCGATGTGCGCAACCAGCGCCTGGCCGATCGCGAATACCAGCGGCACCTGCATGAGTTCCAGTCGCACGCCGACGCCATATCCCGCAAGCGCGGCGGTTCCATAGCGCCCGACCAGGCCCGTGAGCAGGATCGCGGTGAGCACGGTCAGCATCGAATTCAAGGACGAAATGGCGCCGACCCGCAGGATTTCCCAAAACATGCGGCCATCGAGCCGCAGATCCTCCCGCAAGGGCCGTAACCGGCTCCCGGGCCGCATCAGGTAAGCGAGCATCACAAGCGAAGCAAAGCCGAAATTGACTACATACGCCACGCCAGCTCCGCCAATGCCAAGTTTTGGCAGCGGCCCCGCTCCCAGCACGAGCATTCCGGAAAGCGGGATGTGGAGCAGGGTGGCGCCGATGAGAACCGCCGCGGGGACGACCATGTTGCCCGAGCCGCGCAGGATGCTTGCAAGCGTGTTGGCCAGCCAGACCAGCACGGCGCCGGCGAAAATGATGTTCGAATAGTCGAGCGCTTCGGACAGCACGTTCTCTTGTGCGCCGAGCAGCCGATAGATCGACGGACCGGTCGCAAGCACGCAGACCGTGAAGACCAGTCCAAAGCCAACGCCAATGATCACCGCATGAACGGTGAGGGAGCGCGCGGCCTTTTCGTTTCCGGCGCCAAGCGAGCGCGCGATTGCCGAAGCGACGCCGCCGCCCATGGCGCCGGCGGACATCATCTGGAGGAGCATGAGCAAGGGAAAGACAAGCGAAAGCCCGGCCAAAGGCGCCGTACCGAGCCGGCCTACGAAGAATGCGTCGGTGATGCTTACCGCGGACTGGAAGGCGACCAGCACGATGCCCGGGGCCGCAAGGCGCAGTACGGTGGGCGCTATCGGCGCCGTGAGCAGGCGTTCGATTCGCGAATCGCGCTTGGGAGCGGCGGGCGAGGGCACGCGCTGAGACTATCAGCCCTTCGCGTGCGCAGCGACCCGGATAACGAATCGCCGGCTAGAAAAGGCTCATCTGGCCAGCCGGCGAAGGCGGACGAAACAAAGTCGTAGCGAGATCGGGCTGGTCCCGGCCGCCTGAGTCACGCCCATCCAGTCCCAGTTTTTTGCACGCAATGGCAAATCGTTGTCCCAGCAGTTCTGCGAACAGGCCTGTACCCGTCATGCGCTCCCCAAAGCGGGGATCGTTGTCGCGGCCGCCCCTGAGTTGGTTGATGACGCTCATGACGTGGTCGGCACGCAATGGGTAGTGGACCGCGAGCCACTCGCGGAACAGGTCCTTCAACTCGTGCGGCAGGCGCATGACGATGTACGCGGCTGAGTGTGCGCCCGCTGAGCTGGCGGCTTCGAGCACCTCCTCGATGCTCTTATCGGACAAGGCAGGAACGATCGGCGCGACCATGACGCCGCAGGGCACGCCGGCCGATGACAGCGCGCGCAATACGTCGATTCGCCGCTGCGGGCTCGCCGCCCGCGGCTCCAGCCGGCGGGCGAGCGCACGGTCAAGGCTGCCGATCGACACGAACACCTTGACGAGATTCTTCCTTGCCATCGGGGCAAGCAGGTCGAGGTCACGCTCGACCAGCGCCGACTTAGTGACGATGGTGACCGGGTGGTTGCACTCCGCGAGCACTTCGAGGATGCCCCTGGTCAGCCGGTACTTTCGCTCGATCGGCTGGTAGCAATCGGTATTTGCGCCCAGTGCGATCGGGGTTGCCACATAGCCTTTCGCGGACAGCTCCTTGCGAAGAAGCTCTACAGCGTTGACCTTTGCAAACAGCCTGGTCTCGAAGTCCAGGCCGGGCGAGAGTTCGAGATACGAATGGCTCGGACGCGCATAACAGTAGATGCATCCGTGCTCGCAACCCCGGTAGGGATTGATCGAATGCGTAAACGGCACGTCCGGGGAATCGTTTTTCGAGATGATCGACCGGGCACGCTCTTCAGTAACCGTTGTGGGCTGGCTAATCGAGCCTCCGTCCTCGGGCGTCCATCCGTCGTCGTACGCCTCCCGCGCCTCAATTTCGAAGCGGCCTTGCGGCGTGTACGTGGCACCGCGTAATTTCTCGAGCGTATCCAGTCGCGCCGCATGGACGGTAATTGATCGGGTTTCGCTGCGCAGGTCGTTTGGCATGGTGGCGGTCGGTAGAATGCGGCTTCGCTCGCTTCGCTTCCCCGGGATAATACTGTATATATGGACAGTACGCGCCGCAATGTCACCTTGCTGGCGGGCTGCCAGGCGATGCTGTTTTCAAGTAGCGCCACCCTTGCTTCGATCAATGGCCTGGCGGGCATGGCGCTGGCAACTAACCCGGCAATTGGAACGCTGCCGGTAACCACCTGGGTCCTTGGGGGCGCAATTGCCACCATGCCGGCGTCGATGTACATGAAACGCGCCGGCCGAACGCAGGGGCTGATCGCCGGCGCCTCGACCGGGATCGTAGCGGCGCTCATTTGTGCGCTCGCCATCGGGCTCCACAGCTTCTGGCTGTTGTGCCTGGGCACCCTGATCTTCGGTGCGTCGAACGCTACAGGCCAGTACTACCGCTTTGCCGCGGCCGATGTGTCGCCCCCCGACTACAAAGCGCGCGCCATTTCGCTGGTACTGGCGGGCGGGCTGGTCGGCGGCATCATCGGACCGGGCTTGAGCCGCTATTCAGTGGATGCGTTCGCCGACCGCTTTCTCGGGGCGTATCTCGTTCCCATCCTGTATTGCGTCATTACGATCGTATTGCTGCGGGCGACGCGCATTCCGAACCCGACCGCGGCCGAGCAGGCGAGCGGCGGCCGCCCGCTCAGTGAAATTGCCCGCCAGCCGAAATTCCTGGTTGCGGTTCTATCGGGGGCGATCGGATACGGCGTGATGAACCTGCTCATGACGGCGACGCCGATCGCCATGGGCCTGTGCGGCCATCCTTTCGGCGACGCGGCGTTCGTCGTGTCGTCGCACGTGATCGCGATGTTTGCGCCTTCGCTCATCGCAGGCTCGCTGATCAAACGCTTCGGCGTGCTGAACATCATCCTCGCGGGTGCCGTCCTGAACGTTGCCAGCGTCATCGTGGCGCTCAATGGCGTCGATGTCCCGCATTTCTGGCTGGCGCTTGTCCTGGTCGGCATCGGCTGGAATTTCATGTACATCGGCGGCACGACGCTATTGACCGAAACCTATCGTCCGGAAGAAAAGGCGAAGGCCCAGGGGGCAAACGACATGGCGATTTTTGTCATGATGGTGATGTCTTCGCTTACTTCGGGGATGCTGGTGACCGGTTCGGGGTGGGAGAGGGTCAATCTCTTTGCCCTGCCTTTGATTGCCATCGCCGGGGGCGCGGCGCTCTGGCTTTCGTTCCGCAACAGCCGGGTTCCGGCATGAGCAGGGAGGCGCCCGCACGAATCGGCGATCGGATAGAGGACGTCGACACGCCGGCCCTCATCCTTGACCTCGACGCGTTCGAGGGCAACATCAAGCGGCTGAATGGTGCGCTCGAAGGCCGCAACATCCGGGTGCGCACGCACGCCAAGACGCACAAATGCCCCGAGATTGCATTGCGACAAATCCAGGCCGGGGCGGTCGGCGTGTGCTGCCAGAAAGTATCCGAAGCCGAAGCAATGGTTGAAGGCGGTGTCAATGACGTGCTCGTGTCGAACGAGGTAGTCGGGCGGCAGAAACTCGCCCGCCTGGCTCGGCTGGCCAAGCGCGCGCGGATCGGCATTTGCATCGATCATGCTTCGCAAGTCCCGGCCCTTGGCGAAGCGGCGCGGGCTGAAGGCGTGGAACTCGATGTCTATGTGGAAATCGATGTGGGCGCTAAGCGGTGCGGTGTCGCGCCAGGGCAGGCCGCGGCTGCGCTTGCAAAGGCCATTGCGGTGATGCCTGGACTGCGTTTTGCAGGATTGCAGGCCTACCAGGGCTCCGCACAGCATGTACGCACGAATGCGGAACGCAAAGCGAAGATCGACTTCGCAGTAGAAGCGGCACGCACAACGCGTGCGTCGATTGAAGCCGCCGGCATTTCGTGTCCCATCGTGACCGGCGCGGGGAGCGGCAGCTTCATGTTCGAAGCTGCAAGCGGTGTGTACGACGAACTGCAGCCCGGCTCTTACATCTTCATGGACGCCGACTATGCGCGCAACGAATGGGCGCCGCCATTGCCGAGGTTCGAGCACTCGCTCTTCGTGCTTGCAACGGTGATGAGCCGCCCGGTGCCCGGTCGCATCGTGGTCGACGCAGGCCTCAAGGCATCCAGCGTCGACTCTGGGTTGCCCACGGTCTGGCAACGCCCGGGCCTGGAGTTCGTGCGGGCTTCGGACGAGCATGGCGTGATCGAGGCGAACAACGGCGTCGCGCCGCCGGAACTTGGAGACAAGCTGCTGCTCGTCCCCGGCCATTGCGATCCCACGGTCAACCTGTACGACTGGTATGTGGGCGTGCGAGCGGGCGTAGTCGAGGTGCTTTGGCCGATCACAGCACGCGGTGCGCTTGGCTGAGCGATCCTTTAGCGGGCCGCGAATCTACTACGGGTGGGCGATCGTAGCGGCGGCTTTCACGCTGATGTTCACCGGCTTCGGCGTCGTCTACAGCTTTGCCATGTTCTTCAAGGCTTTCCAGACCGAGTTCGGCGCGCCGCGCGCTGATGTTTCGCTGGTCTTTTCCATCTGCGCTTTCTTGTATTTCACGCTGGGCGCCCCTGCGGGAATGCTCGCGGATCGGTTCGGACCGCGGCGCGTATCCCTTGCCGGCGCAGCTGTCCTCGCAATTGGACTCGCAGGGTCCAGCTTCGCGCCATCGCTGGCCGTCCTTTACGTCACCTATAGCATTGGCATCGGCGTCGGCGTCGGGCTCACCTATGTCCCGTCGGTCGGCGCGGTGCAGCCGTGGTTCGTTCACAACCGCGCCTTCGCCACGGGGATAGCAGTGGCCGGCATCGGCGCGAGCAATTTCATCATGCCGCCGTTGGTCGCCTGGTGGATAGAGCTGTATGGCTGGCGGGGCGCCTACCTCGCGCTGGCGTTGTTTTCCCTGATCCTGGCTGGCTCTGCCGCTTGCATCATCGACAACGATCCGGCGGCCAGAGGCATGCGCACCGCCCCGGCGGGCGGGCCAAAACCGGCAGCCGAGCCGCTCCCCGGTTCCAGTTTGGGCGAGGCGCTCCATTCACGCGTGTTCTGGATGCTCTACGCCGCGCTGTTCCTGCCGACCATCGGCGTGTTCGTCCCGATGGTGCACCTCGTGCCTTACGCCATGGATCACGGGCACCCGGAGTCGGCGGGTGTGATGCTCGTCAGCCTGATCGGCCTGGGCAGCCTGATTGGCCGCTTCGGCATCGGCGGCATCGCCGACCGAATGGGACGTCTGGATTCGCTCGCCCTGATGTATGCGGGTCTGGGGATGAGCTTCCTGTGCTGGTGGCAGTCGCAAAGCCTCTGGGCGCTCGGTGTCATGGCAGTGGGCATGGGCGTTTTCTACGGTGGATTCGTGGCGACCATGCCGGCGGTGGTGATGGACATATTCGGAGGGCGCGCGGTGTCCGCGATCATCGGCTGGCTGTACACCGCACCGGGTGTCGGCACCTTGATAGGGCCGCCCCTGGCTGGCTACGCATTCGACCGGCTCGGCAGCTACGACGTGCCGATCCTCGGCGCGGCCGGCTTGTCTTTCACTGGCGCCATTGCGATGGTCCTGCTTGCGCGGAGCAGGCAATGAGTTGGCTGCGAAAATCGTCGCGGCACCCGGAGATTACGGTGAGCGAGGAAGATTGCGTGCGCTACCTGCACCTGGGCGGCGACCACATCCAGAGCGCGATGCGCATGGATGCGCCCGACGACCTCGAGCTCGACTACACCCGCACGATGATGGCGTTCCTGCTGTTTCATCCGCGGCCGCGAGACTGCCTCATGGTGGGGCTTGGCGGCGGCTCGATCCCGAAGTTCATCTTTCGCCGCCTTCCCGGCGTGCGGACACGGGTCGTGGAGCTGAACCCTGCCGTGATCACTGCAGCGCGTGGCCTGTTTCATGTCCCGAATGACAGCTCCAGACTGCGCATCGAGCTGGGCGACGGCGCAAGCGCGGTCCATTCGATGAAGGCCGGCTGCGACCTGCTGTTCGTGGATGGCTTCGACGACGGCGACCAGGTGCCGGCACTCGTAAGCGACGAGTTTTATGCCGCGGCGTTCGAGGCGCTGCGCGCGCCCGGCGTGCTGGTCGTCAACTTCTTCGGCCATGACCGGCGCTTCGACAGGTATTTGCAGCGCATCGAGAAAGCCTTCGGCGACTGCACGATCAGCCTGAACGCGCGGGAAGATGGAAACGTCATCGTGTTCGCGCTCAAGGGCGGGCCTGCGTCCATCCGCTGGGACGACCTGCGTCGCAGCGCCGAGCGCCTCGAGCACAAGTTGGGGCTGCCATTCCCGGGTTACGTCTCCGGGCTGCGCAAGATGAATCGGTGGTCGCGGCAGGCCTTGCTCATCGCCCCTGACGCGGCGTAGACCGCCTCGATCGAGCTACTGCTGCTGGATGCCCGCATCCTTGATGACCTTGCCCCACTTGTCCTGCTCGCCCTTGATGAACGCCGCAGCCTGCTCGGGCGACCCCACGAGCGGCTCGGCGCCGAGCTCGGCAAACCGGGCGACGATTGCGGGACGCGCAATCGCGGCGTTCACGTCGCCATTGAGTCGCCGGATGATTTCGGCCGGCGTTTTGGAAGGCGCGAGCAATGCAAACCAGCCGAGCACCTCGAACCCCGCCAGGCCGGTCTCGGCGACGGTAGGGACGTCCGGCAAGAGGGGCGTGCGCTTGGCGCTCGAAATTGCGATCGGCCGCAGGGAGCCCTTCCTGATATGCGGTGTCATGATCGCAATGTTCTCGAACATCATCGGCACGCGGCCCGAAAGCAGGTCCGGCATCAGCGCGCCCGTGCCTTTGTAGGGGACGTGGACGATGCTCACGCCGGCCATGCGCTGCACGAGCTCGCCGGCAAGGTGCTGGGCCGTGCCGGGGCTCGATGAGGCGTACTCCACCTTCCCGGGGTTCTGCTTGAGGTAAGCGAGCAACTGCGCCATGTTGGTGGCGGCCATGCTCGGATGCACGACGAGGACATACGGAGTCGTGGCGATCAACGCGGCCGGCACCAGGTCTTTGTCCTCATAAGGCAGGTTGGCATAGAGCGCCGGTGCAGTGCCGTGCGTGCTCGAGACGACGAGCAACGTATGCCCGTCGGGCGATGACTTCGCGGTGATGCCGCTGCCGATCGTGCCGCTGGCGCCCGGGCGGTTTTCGACCACGACCGCGCGGCCAAGCGAGCCCGTGAGCTCCTGGGCGATCAACCGTCCGATCACGTCGGTTGTGCCCCCGGGTGGAAAGCCGACAATGATTCGTACAGTCTGCGAGGGATATTGCGCCTGCGCCGACAGGCAGGCGAGGGCCAGCAGGATGCCGGCCGATGCGGATCTGAACATTTTTAGCCTTCGGTGTTATTTTCCTAAAATGGAAACTGAATTTCCCTGGCAGCCGCTTGGCTGTTAGTTCTACGTAAAGTAATGTTTGACAATCTTTACGGAACGGTCAGTTCGATCAGGAAAGGGCCGCGGCGCGAGCAGGCCGTGCGGAACACGTCTGCAAACGCTTCGAGCGTGTCGACCCGCGTGGCTTCCATTCCCATGCCGCCGGCAAGCTTGACCCAGTCGAGGTCGGGTGGGCCGAGGTCGAACAACTGGCGCGCGCTCTTTCCGGGCGTCGCGCCGACCGCCGTCAGTTCGCCCATGAGGATGCGATAACTGCGGTTTGCGAAGATCACGTTCACGACGTCGAGCTCTTCGCGTGCCTGCGTCCACAGTGACTGCAGCGTATACATGCCGCCGCCATCCGATTGGAGGCAGATGGTCTTGCGGTCCGGGCAAGCCACCGCGGCACCCGTTGCTATCGGCAGCCCGCAGCCGATCGCGCCGCCGGTGATCTGGATCCAGTCATTCGGGGCGGCGGCGAACGTGGGCGCGAATAACTGGCGGCCGGAGGTGACAGCGTCTTCCGCAACGATCGCGTTTTCGGGGATCAGGGCCGCGAGCGTGCCCGCGAACGCCTCGGGTGAAAACTTGCCGCTTGCTACGACAGCTTCCGGTGCCTCGGCGATCGCGACCTCGCGTGGCGCGCCGAGCTCGTCGGCGAGCGCTTCGAGCGCCGCCACCTGGTCTTCCTCGATGCGCGCAAGGATGTGCAGGGTGCAGTCCCTCGGCCAGAGCTCACTCGGTTTCCCCGGGTAAGCAAAGAAGCCTACCGGCGGTTTTGCCCCGACCAGGATGAGGTGGGCAAGCCCGCCGAGCACCTCCAGCGCACGATCCACGGCGTACGGAATGCGGTCTACCTGTGGCCGCCCACGGCCACGCGCCATGCGAGCGATCTGCGTCGGGACGCGCAACGTTGCGCCGGTCTTGGCTGCGATTCGATGTGCCGCGCGCAATCCGGTTTCGGAGAGCGCAGCACCTGAAAGCAGCAGCATCGATGGCGCGCCGCTTCGAAGCGCCCGAGCGACGGTGGCAAGCGTGTCAGGCGCAACATGCGGGCGCGCGGGCACCGGGAGCGCCGCGGCCGGGCCAGTGCTTTCGTTCCACGCCGTGTCCGCAGGAAGGATCAGCGTTGCGATTTGTCCGGGCGACGTGCGTGCGGCCTGGACGGCTGCGGCACCTGCCAAGGGCACTTCCGCCGCAGTGGCACACGTGCGCACCCAGTGCGACACCGCGCGGGCGAGGCCTTCCGTGTCGGCGGTCAACGGCGCGTCATAGGGCCGGTGATACGTGGCCTGGTCGCCCACTACGTTCACCACTGGCGAGTTGGCGCGCCGGGCGTTATGCAGGTTTGCGATCCCGTTGCCGAGGCCGGGGCCGCAATGCAGGAGCGTTGCGGCCGGCTTGCCGGTCATGCGCGCATAGCCGTCCGCGCAGCCGGTGACGACGGTCTCATGCAGCCCGAGCACGCACCTCAACCCCGGCACCCGGTCGAGCGCCGCGACGAAATGCATTTCCGACGTCCCCGGATTGGCAAAGCACACTTCGACGCCCGAGGCGAGCAGCGTGCGCGCAAGGCTTTCGGCGCCGTTCATCGTGAAGGGCCGCAGGGTTGAAAGCTCATCTTGCCGGTGCCTCGCATACAGCCTCCTTCAGCCGCTGAATTTTTCACGCATCGTCACGAACTCTTCGGCCGCGGTCGGGTGGATGCCGATGGTCGAGTCGAACTGTTCCTTGGTCGCGCCGCATTTCAGGGCAATCGCCATGCCCTGGATGATTTCACCGGCCTCGGCGCCCATCATGTGAACGCCGAGCACTCGCCCGCTCGACTTATCGACGACAAGTTTCATGAAGGTCTTTTCCTCGCTGCCCGAAAGGGTGTGCTTGAGGGCGCGGAACGTCGTCTTGTAGATCTCCACTTCGTGTCCGCATTCGACCGCAAGCGCCTCCGGCATGCCGACTGTCGCGAGATTCGGGATCGAGAAAACGGCCGTCGGGATGTGGAGGTAATCGAGCTTCGTCGGGGCGTCACGGAACAGCGTCTTCGCGAGTGCCATGCCTTCCGCGGTGGCGACGGGCGTCAGGTTGATCCGGTTCGTGACATCGCCGAGCGCGTGGATCGATGGGACCGAGGTCGTGTAGTACTCATTCACCTTGACGGCGCCGTCCGCCGCGAGTTCTACGCCGGCGGCCTCGAGGCCCAGATTGGGCGTGTTCGGCTTGCGGCCGGTCGCGAACATCACTGCGCCGGTCGATTGAAGCTTTCCGTCCTGGAATGTTGCGAGCAGCGACCCGTCCGGCTGCTTCGAAAGCGATGCAATGTCACTTTCAAGGCGGATCTTGATGCCCTTCTTCGCCATTTCGTCCGCCAGGCGCAATCCAAGATCGGCATCGAATCCCCGAAGCAGGCGCTTGCCCCTGTAGAGGAGCGTGGTTTCGACGCCAAGGCCGTTGAAGATCGAGGCGAACTCGACCGCGATGTATCCCCCGCCGACGACGAAGATTGAAGGGGGCAGCTGCGGCAGGAAGAACGCCTCGTTCGAAGTAATCGCCAGTTGCTGGCCGGGAATGTCCGGCACGGTCGGCCATGATCCGGTGGCAACGAGAATGTGCTTTGCCGTGTAGTGCTTGCCGCCGCACTCGACCGTATGCGGATCGACGACGGTGGCGCGATGCCGAAGGATGGTGACGCCGGCCCTGGCGAGCACGCCCTCGTAAATGCCATTGAGGCGGGCGATCTCGGTGTTCTTGTTTGCCAGCAGCGTCGGCCAGTCGAATGTCGGCGCCGGCCCCGTCCACCCAAAGCCTGCGGCATCATGGAAATCGTCGTGGAAGTGGGCCGCGTAAGAAAAGAGTTTCTTCGGGATGCACCCTACATTCACGCAGGTTCCGCCGAAGTAGCGTTCCTCCGCGACCGCCACGCGGGCGCCATACCCCGCGCAGACACGGCTCGCCCGCACGCCGCCCGAGCCGGCGCCAATTGTGAACAGGTCAAAATCGAAGCGGGACACTGGAACGAGGTCCCGCCGGCGCAGCGCTTAAAGGTTGCGCAGGTTGAGCTCGACCAGTTCGAGCTGCGCTGCAATGGCGTTGTGCTGCGGCTTGTCGGCCAGCCACTTGAGTGCGTTCGCGATGCGCTGCTCGATTTGCGCGCGCGGCATGCCCTCGACCCCGGTGAAGAGCATCGCAAGCTCCGGCAGGCTGTTGGTCTGTGCGAGCCCGCGCACTTCGACGAGCTTCGCCTCGATCGCACCGCGGTCGAGGTTCGTGACGATCTTCATGGTCTTTTCGCTTTCCATGCGGGCTCCCCTTGTGGCGACTGCGGTGGCGGATCTTAGCATCCGGAAAGTTGCTTGCGCCGGCGTCTCAGGACTGCAGGCGCCACCGGCCTTCGGATTCCGAGGCACGGCGCTCGCTGGCAAGCTTGCCCAGGTGAGCCGAGAGCGAGCGCGCCGCCACCGGATGGAGTTTTGGGGACACGTCCGCGTAAACCGCGGGGACGAGTTCGTCGAGCGTCGCCGGTCCGAGCTTGCGCATTGCGGCGACCACCTTCTCTTCCCTGCCGAGCCGATGCGCGATCAGGCGATTGACTTCCTTGTGGGGCCGTCCGATGAGATAGCCGTGCCCGGGGGCGAGTATCGCGAGGTCCTCGTCGAGCAAGCCCCTAAGGGATGCAAGGTACGCAAGCATGTCCCCATCGGGCGGGTTGATCACCACCGTCGATCCTTGCATGACATGGTCTCCTGTGAAGAGCATGCGCGTTTCTTCAAGGAGGTAGCAGAGGTGGTTCGATGCATGCCCGGGAGTGTGGATCGCGCGCAACGTGAACGCGCCCAATCGGATGCGCTCGCCGTGCTCGAGAATGCGGTCGGGCGAGAATCCCTGGTCCTGGCTGGTGCCTTTCGGGGCCGGCCGCCCGAGCACCGTAGCCCCAGTCGCTTCCTTGATGCGGCGCGCTGCCGGGGAATGGTCCATGTGCGTGTGGGTGCACAACACCCATTTAATTCTGCCTTCGCCCGCCGCAAGCAGCGCGTCGACGTGACTGTCGATCGCGGGGCCCGGGTCGATCACGGCGAGCTCGGCCTCGCCAACCAGGTATGAGTTCGTACCTGGTCCAGTCATCATTCCGGGATTCGGTGCGATCAGCCGCGTCACATACCGGTCGAGCCGTTTGGCCACGCCCGGCACCAGGTCGTAGCTGGTGTCACCAGCTTCTTCCGGATCGCTCCAATGGACTTCGGCGTAGGGCGAGTCGTTGCGCCTGAAGAGCTTGCGGCCTTCCTTGCCGTTCGCCCAGCACGAAGCGTCGGCCTCGATATCGATCCGGCTGCTCGCATAAGCGAATGCTTCATCGGCGCGTGGGAACCGCGCCAAGTCGGTCAAAGAGATGCGCGTTGGGTGGACGAGTTCGATTTCGCCCTTGGCGCACCGGTCGAGCGCAAGCGCAGGACGGACCCATTCGCTGGCCACGGTCTCGCCATCGTCATGCGAGCCGTGCTGCCCATGCGGAGCCCGGGCGACGAAGAAACGCGCGGTGAACCGGCGCGGCCTGCCCGGTGCGGTGATCCAATGGCTGAAGTAAGCAATGTTCTGGGCCGGAATCGCCAGGCGCTCCTGCTCGAGCAAATCTCCGAAGGAGAGCGTTCCCGCGTTGACCGCGGTGCGATGCACGGCGAGTGCATCGGCTCGCGCCGGATCCAGCGGTGCGCCGGATTCTTCTTCGGCGAGGAGGATGCCGGCTTCCTCGAAGCACTCCCGCACGGCCGCGACCCAGTACGCGAGTCCGCCGGTTTCCACGCCGAGCCTGCGATTGGCCTGCGTTTGCGTAAGGCCGCGAACTCGATCGAGCGCCTTGTGGTCAGCCGCATCGAGCCCCCCACCGGGGAAGACGTAGGCGTTGGCTACGAAGGCGGCCGAAGGGCTGCGCTTCAGCATGAAGATTTCGGGGCCGGCCTCGCTGTCCCGCAACAGGATGAGGGTGGCCGCGGGCCTTGGGATGATCTGCGCCATGAAGTGTCTGGCCCTGTGCTGCAGGGCGGGGAACGCTCTCCGACCCGGAGGATCCGGGGCAGCGCTTATTGTAGTCGTGCTACCCGGCCGCGCGACGGAACGCGGCCCGAGTGGTTCGCTGTTACGCGAGCGAGAGCGTGGAGGGCGCAAGCGCCTGGATGAGCGTGAGGCCTGCGCGCTTCAGTCGCACGCACGCACCGGCTTCCAGCACGACGTCGCGCGGCTGGTTCTCTTCGGTGACCCAGAGCGTGCCTTCCTTGCACACGACAGTGGTACCGGCGCCGTCTAAAACGCGGAGGGTTTGCCCGTCGGCGAGGCGCACGGGTCCTTGTGCTTTGAGTTCAATACGCATGATGCACTCCTTGCGGTTCAGATGAAAAAGCTTCATGCTTTTCCAACAAGCGAAACGGATATTCAGTCAATGCTGCAATGCCGTAAAACGCTATTTGGGAAGGACTTGCATGAGTAATGGGAATGGCGCGCCGCCGCCCCGGCTGCCTTCCCTCGATTTGCTTCGCGGATTCGAGACCGCCGCCCGCCTCCTGTCCTTTACGAAGGCCGGCGAAGAGCTCCACCTGACCCAGTCCGCGGTGAGCCGCCAGATCAAGGAACTGGAAACCCAACTCGGCGCAGCGCTTTTCGAGCGCCGCCATCGGTCATTGGAGCTGACCCAGGCCGGCCAGCAGTTCTATCCGGTCGCCGCCCAGGTTCTCGCCATGATGCGCGGCGCGACCGACCGGCTCAGGGCTGCAGCGGGAAACCGCTCGCTCTACGTAAGCACCACGGCCGGGTTTGCCTCGTTATGGCTCATTCCAAGGCTCGCGGGTTTTGCGCGCACGCACCCGGCGGTCGATGTGCGCATCTCGGCGGACGTCAGGATGCAGAACCTGGAGCGGGACGGCGTCGACGTTGCGATTCGCTACTGTCCCCCGGCGCTCGCCGGACCTGACGCAGTGCGCCTGTCCACCGGCGAGCGCGTGTTTCCGGTCTGCAGCCCGCGGCTGATGAACGATCCCAAGCGGCCCCTGCGAGAAGCGTCCGACCTGAGCAGGCATGTGCTGCTTCACGTTGACGATCCCGAAGGCCGCTGGCCGTGGCTTCATTGGCGTGTCTGGCTCGAGGTGGCGGGGCTGCAGGATCTGCGGTCTGCGGGAAACCTGAGGTTTTCAGGTTATGACCAGGTGATTCCCGCAGCGCTCGCGGGTCATGGCATCGCCATGGGCCGTACGCCGCTGGTGACCGAGGCGCTCGCTTCAGGTGATCTGGTGGCGCCTTTCAAGAGCGTGGCCCAGACCGAACGCGCTTATTTCGCGGTAATTGCGCGCACGGCCTCGACGCGGCCGGAGGTCGTCGACTTCATCGCCTGGCTGAAGACTGAGGCGGAGAAGGACGGGCGCCCGGCCGCGCCCAGGAAGCTCAAACGGTAAGTACGATCTTCCCGATGTGTTGCGAAGTTTCCATCAGCTTGTGGGCTTCGGACGCCTGCTCCAGCGGAAACGTCTTGTAGACCACCGACTTGATCTTCCCGCCTTCGACGAGCGGCCAGATCCGTTCGCGAAGCGACTTCGCAACCTGGCCTTTGAATTCCACCGGCCGGGGACGGAGTGTCGATCCGGTTATCTGCAGGCGCTTGCGCATGACTTCGTTCAGGTCGACCTCGGCCTTGTTGCCGCGCAGGAACGCAATCATTACGAGGCGCCCTTCGTCGGCCAGTATCTTCAGTTCCTTGGGCACATAGTCGCCGCCGACCATGTCGAGGATCACGTTTACGCCCTTGCCGTCAGTCGCGGTTTTCAGTTCTTCCGCCCAATCGCCTGAGCGGTAGTTGAACGCTTTTTCGGCGCCCAGTTTCACGCAGGCTGCGCATTTTTCGTCGCTGCCGGCGGTCGCGAAAACCCGGTTGCCCATTGCCGCAACCATCTGGATCGCGGTCACGCCGATGCCGGATGAGCCGCCCTGCACCAGGAAGATCTCGCCCGGTTTGAGCCCGCCGCGATCGAAGACATTGCTGTAGACGGTGAAGAACGTTTCGGGCAATGAGGCCGCCTCGACGAGCGAAAGGCCTTTGGGCGCGGGAAGCGCCTGCACTTCGGGCACTACGCAAAATTCTGCGTAACCGCCTCCATGCGCGAGCGCGCACACCTGGTCGCCGACCTTCCACATTCTTACGCTGGCGCCGATTGCGGCAACGGTGCCCGCAATCTCCAATCCCGGAAGGTCCGACGCATCGGGCGGCACGGCGTAGAGCCCCATGCGCTGGAGGATGTCGGGACGATTCACGCCTGCGGCCGCAACCTTGACCAGGATTTCATTCGCCTTCGGCTGTGGCAGGGGCCGTTCGGCGCTCTTGAGCACTTCGGGGCCGCCTGGCTTGGAAATTTCGACGGCACGCATTTTCGCTGGCAGGGTCATGGCTGGAAATCCGCGGAGGAAGTCGGGAGAGCCGCGGATGATAGCTCAGTCAGCGGGAGGCCAGCCGTTGCTGGGCAGCCCAGCGCAGGTCGATGTTTCCGCCGGAAATGATTACTCCAACCCGCGCGCCTTTGGCACTGAGCTTGCCTTCGAGAAGCGCGGTCGCTGCGAGGGCGCCGGTTGGCTCGACCACGATCTTCATCCGCTCCCAAAGCCAGAACATCGTCCGCAGCAATTCCGGGTCATCGACCGTCAGCATGTCGTGGACATAAGCCATCACGAGCGGGAAGGTGACCTTGCCCATGGAATGCGTACGGGCGCCGTCCGCGATAGTTTCAGGATTGTGGCAACTCTGGAGGGTGCGCGTCTTGAACGAGCGCGTGGCGTCGTCGCCCAGCGCAGGCTCTACGCCGATTGCCTTGCACTCGGGCGAAAGGGCATGCGCAGCGATTGCGCAGCCCGACAGCAACCCACCGCCCCCGCAGCAGACCAGGAGGTAATCGAGCTTGCCGACTTCCTCGAACAACTCCTTGGCCGCGGTGCCCTGCCCGGCGACCACGTGCGGATGGTCGAAGGGCGGGATGACGGCCAGGCCGCGCTCGCCCGCGAGCTTCCGCGCGAACGCATCGCGGTCTTCCTTGTGCTTGTCGTACAGGACGACTTCCGCGCCGTAGCCTTTAGTGGCCTCCACTTTCACTTGCGGCGCGTCCATGGGCATGACGATCACGGGCTTGATGTCGAGCAGGCGGCCTGCGAGCGCAACGGCTTGCGCATGATTGCCTGAGGAATAGGCGAGCACGCCGCGCTTCTTCTCCTCCGGTAAGAGTTGCGAGAGCGCGTTATAGGCGCCGCGAAACTTGAACGCACCCATGCGCTGGAAGTTTTCGCACTTGAAGAACACATCCGCCCCAGTGCGCTTATTCACCGTTTCTGACGTGAGCACCGGCGTGCGGTGCGCCCTGCCTTGGATGCGGCGAGCGGCGCCCGCGACGTCGTCATAGGAAACCAGCAGCGGCCCAAACTCGGAAGCGTTCATCTTGTCGGTACCTGAGTTTGAAAATGGTCGAGCGCGCGGCGGGCGATGTCTTCGCCCCACTCCTGCGCAAAATGCCCGGCTTCCGGGTGAATGTACGCCGGCGGACAGCCGCGGATCCATCCGCGAAGCTTTTCCATTACCGCGACGCCGAGCACCGGGTCTTTTGAGCCGACGGCCATGAACGTTTCTCCCTTCCATGTATGGGTCCACCAGTCGCGTGCCTTGCGCGATAAGGCCGCGCCCGGTGCGTCAGGACGGTCGGGTACCAGCGCGGGGAAGCGTCGCGCGCCTGCTTTGTACCGGGCGTCCGGGTAAGGCGCTTCGTAGGCAGCCGCCTCTGCGGGCGAGAGATGGCGGCAACTGCGGGCAAGAAGCTTGCCGCAATCGAGGTCCGGGTTGGCGGAAACCCAGGCGCGCCAGGCCAGGAATCCTCCGGTAAGCGGCTCATCGCCCGTCGCGAGCATCGTATTCATCACGAGCAGGCGGGAAAACCGCTCCGGCATTTCCATCGGCAGCGTCAAGCCGATGAGGCCGCCCCAGTCCTGGACCACCAATGTCATATTCGTCAAGTCCATGCGCTCGATGAATGCGAGCATGAACCGGCGATGGAAGTCGAACGAATACTGCGCATCGTCCACTGGCTTGTCCGAACGGCCGAAGCCGAACAAATCGGGCGCGACGCTGCGATGACCTGCCGCGTGGAATACCGGGATCATCCTGCGGTACAGGTAGCTCCACGTCGGCTCGCCATGCAGGCAGAGAAAGGTGTGCGCGGCGCCTTCGGGCGCGTCGTCGATGTAGTGCGCTCGCAGCCCCTCGAAATCTGGCAAGCCTTCGACATAGCGTGGTGCGAACGGGAATCCCGGCAGGTTCGCGAACCGCTCGTCAGGTGTGCGCAGGGCCGAGGTCATGGCAGTTATTGTACGAGAAAGGGAAAAGATTCCGCAGCGTACAATCCTGCGCTCCAGCGTAGGAGGAACCGAAATGGACTACTCGAAGTACCAGGACCTGCATGTGCGCACGCTCGAGCCGGGCATCGTCGAGATCGTAATGGGCTCGGAGGAGGGCAAGCTGTCGACGGCGGGCCACCGCATGCACGCCGAGCTTGCCGACATCTGGCGGGACATCGATCGCGACCCGGATGTGCGGGTGGCCATTGTTCGTGGGGCCGGACGCGGCTTCTCCGCTGGCGGCGACCTGTCACTGGTGCAGGACATCGTCGACGATCCGGCCGTGCGCGCGCGGGTATGGCGCGAGGCGCGAGACATCGTCTACAACGTCATCAATTGCTCGAAGATCGTCGTATCGGCAATGCATGGCCCCGCTGTGGGCGCGGGATTGGTTGTCGGGCTGCTCGCCGATATTTCGATTGCCGCGAAGAACGCGCGCATCATCGACGGGCATACACGACTGGGGGTGGCGGCAGGCGACCACGCGGCGATTGTGTGGCCGCTCCTTTGCGGGATGGCCAAGGCCAAGTACTACCTGCTCACTTGCGAGCAGGTGAGCGGCGAAGAGGCCGAGCGCATTGGGCTTGTCTCATTGTGCTGCGAGGAGGCGGAGTTGCAGGCCAAGGCACTCGAAGTCGCGCGCAAGATCGCCGGTGGCGCGCAGAGCGCACTTCGCTGGACCAAGTACAGCCTGAACAACTGGCTGCGCATGGCCGGCCCGACGTTCGACGCGTCGCTCGCCCTCGAGTTCATGGGCTTTTCCGGGCCGGAAGTGAAGGAAGGCATTGCCTCCCATCGTGAGAAGCGCAAGCCCAACTTTCCCGATGGAACCGCCTAGGATTTCTTCGCGAAGTCGCTGAAGTCCATGTCCTCGCTCGCTGCTGCTGCTGCGGGCGCGGCTGCAGGGGCCGGCGTGGCGCTCGAGCCGCCGCACAGACGCTCGAGGTCGCGTGCAATTGCGGCGACATCAGGTCCCACCCGGCTTTGGTAAGACATCAGGATCCTGACCGGCAAGTCGACGAGGGTGGGATCCGGCCGGTCGCGCAGGTGCGCCGCATTGTTCAACGCCGGCTGGATGTGCTGGCTTTTTATTCCGGCCATTGCGCTGTCCATTCCATTCATGACTGCAGCCTGCGCCCGCGCTATGCCTGAGAGCAATTCTGCGAGTTGCTGTGCTGAAATTTGCAGCATGGTGGTCTCCGGTTGAATGGTTGCGCATCGATTTGCGCGTTCGCGGCGTCAGTTGCGGCGATGGTAACATCGCCTCATTCGCGCCGGAAAGCTGCCGACAAAGCATGTTGAAGAAGATGCTGCACGGGCTGGGAATCGCGCTTGCAGTTGCGCTCGCAGGTACTGCACTGCACACGTCGCTCACCAAAGGGGATACCGTGTTCGCAGGCAAGCGTCCTTCCACTCTTGGCGTAACCGACGGGCGCTTGTCACCGCCCCGGCGTTCCCCGAACAGCGTTTCAAGCCAGGCAGAGCCCGCCGACGCGGGGCATTACATCGCGCCCATCAAGTTCACCGGATCGGCAGCGGCGGCAATGGCTTTGCTGCGGAAGATTGTAGAGGGAACTGAGCGCGCTACGGTCATTGCCCATGACGGGAACTACCTCTACGCAGAATACAAATCCAGGCTGCTCGGCTTTGTCGACGATGCGGAATTTCTCGCCTCCGAGAAGGAGGGCGTCATCCATGTTCGATCCTCGTCCCGCCTCGGCCGACGCGACTTCGGTGTGAACCGCGATCGGATCGAGTCTATCCGCGCGCAATTCACGGGCGAAAAGGCGCGCTGATCAGGCCATCTCGACGATCACAGGCTGGTGATCCGAAGCCTGGGTTTCAACGTCTACTCTCACCGTCCGAAGGTTTGGCGCAAGGTCTTCGGTGACGAAGACGAAATCGCAGCAATAAGGCTCCTTCGCGTAGTCCTTGCCATGCAGGCAGAAGGTCGGCGGATGCGATTTTTTGGCGTGCACCTGAGTCCACGCATCTACGAAGCGCGGCGTGCCCGATTCGAACGGCTGAATAAGGCGCACGCATGCCGGATCGTCGATCTTCATGTTGAAGTCGCCGGTGACGATGGCGCTCACGGGCCGCTCGAACGGCTCGAACGGGCCGGATCGGTATTGCGCCGAGGATTTTGATGCCGCATGACGGCACGCTTCGATATGCACCTCCCGCAGCCTCTCAACCTGGGCCATCCGCTGCAGCGCCGAGTAGTACTCGAGGTGGGTGGTGATGATTCGCACCAAACCTGAAGGCGTTTGGACAACCGCTTCGACCGCTACTCTAGGCATGCTCGGCGTGTCGCTCTCCGGGGGCCAAGGAAGCGAGTGCCGGTATGACTGGCGCATTGGCAAGCGCGAAAGGATCAGGTTGCCGAACTGGCGACGCCCGCCCTCATTGTCAGGTACCTCTACCGCTACGCCGAATACCGCGTCATAGCCGGGAAATTCCCGCCGCAGCAGCGCCACCTGGTCTTCGCCGATCGATCCGGCGAGCGCCGGAAAATTGATCGCCACTTCCTGGAAGCACACGACATCGGGATCGGCGATCTCTTTTGCGACTCGTGCAATGCGTCCGGCGTCCACGACCCCGTCCATGCCCCTGCACCACTGTATGTTCCACTGCAAGAGTTTCATCTGATCCCCGCGCGCATGAAGGACTGCACGAACTGGCGTTGGAAGAGCAGGAACGCAACGAGCAGCGGTCCTGACGTCATCAGCGTCGCAGCCGTGATGATCGACCAGTCTATGCCCTGGTCCGACGAAGAAAATACCTGAAGCCCCACGGTAAGGGGGCGTGAACCGACCGAGTTTGTGATGATGAGCGGCCAGAGGAAATTATTCCAGTGATAGCTCACCGACACCAGGGCATAGGCGATATACACCGGGCGCGCTAAAGGGACATACACCTTCCACAGGATTTGCAGCGCGCCGGCGCCTTCCACACGGGCGGCATCATCGAGCTCCTTCGGCACCATCTTGAAAGTCTGGCGCAGCAAAAATATGCCGAATGCGGAAGCCATGTAAGGCAGGCCGATGGCCGTAATGGTGTCCGTGATCCCGAGCCAGGCCATCGTGCGGTAGTTCTCCACAACGAGTACTTCGGGCATGACCATCAGTTGCACGAGGACGAGCATGAATACGAAGTCCCGACCGGCAAAGTCGTAGCGCGCAAAGGCATAGGCTGCAAGTGTGCAGAGCACGAGCTGGGCCGCGAGTACCAGGGCGACGAGCATCATCGTATTGGCGAAATACCGCGCGAAGGGCGCGGCGTTCCATGCGTTGCGGAAGTTTTCCAGCGTCAGCGGAGCGGTCAGGTCGAAGCGCGTAGCGAACTCGGCCGGATGGAAAGCCGTCCACACCGCATACGTGAGGGGAAGCACCCACAACAAAGCGAGCATCCAGGCGGCGAGCGTTTCGAGCGCGCGGTTCGTGCCGTGCGCGGCCATCGGATCGTTCATTGGTAGTGCGTACGCTTTTCGAGGAAGGCGAACTGGCCGATGGCGGCCGAAGCAAGGATTGCCAGCAGCACTACCGTGAGGGTGGACGCGTAGGCCGAGTCCCAGAACTTGAAGCCGACTTCGTAGATGTAGTACAGCAGCAGGGCGCTTGCATTGTCCGGACCGCCTTTGGTCATGACGATGATGTGTTCCACCAGCCGGAAGGAGTTGATCACCGCATTGATGAGCACGAAGAGCGTAGTCGGCATGAGCAGCGGAAACACTACCCGCCTGAAGTAGTACCAGCGGCCCGCACCTTCAATCGCAGCGGCCTCTGCGAGGGACGGCGGGATCGACTGCAGTGCCGCGAGGTAGAAGATCATGAAAAACCCGGCTTCCTTCCAGATGGTCACCACGATCAGGCAGCCGAGCACCGTGTCCTGCGTGCCGAGCCAGTTGTGGGAGGCGAGGCCGAAGAACCCTGTGATCTGCTCGAGCAGCCCGTAGGTGGGCGTATAAAAAAACAGCCAGATATTCGCCACCGCAATCATGGGCAGGACGGTCGGCGTGAAAAAAGCCATGCGCAGGAAAGCGCGGCCACGGAGCTTGTCATTGACCCAGACGGCCATGAGCATCGCGAGGGCAATCGAAACGGGAATCGTGCCGAGTGCGAACCAGAGGTTGTTCGAGAGCGCCTGCCAGAAGACCGGGTCGTCCACCATTCCCTGGTAGTTGTCCAACCCGACCCAGACCGAGGGCCGTTCGCCCTTGGGTGTGGAATAAAAGCTGTGCCACAGCGTCGCGGCCGCCGGGTAGTGAGTAAAGGCGACGAGCAGGACCACGGCCGGCAGCAAAAGCAGCCAGCCGTGGAGTGTGGCGCTGAGGCGGTTCATTTACTTCCGGTAGGCGCGCAGGATCCGTTCGGCCTCGCGCTGCGCGTCCTTCATGGCCTGGTCGGGTTTCTTGGTGCCCGTGAGGGCGGCCTGCAGACCGTCGTTCAGTGCCTTGGTCACGCGCTGGTTCTCGTGCGTGGAGAGTTCGGCGACCGAGAATTCCAACTGGTCGCGGGCGACAATGGCGGGCGGGAACCCCGCCGCGTATTTGCGCATCGCGACGGTTTCCCAGGCTTGCGGCCGAACGGCGACGTAACCGGTTTCAATGCCCCATTGCGCTGCGCGCTCGGCTGAAGTCATCCATTTCACGAACTTGAGCGCGGCCTGCTGCTGGGCGGGGGTCGACTTTTTGAAGAGATAAAAGTTGCCGCCGCCGGTCGGGCTGCCACGGCGCTTCGACGAGGGGAGCATCGCGACGCCGAAATCGAACTTGGCGTTGTTCTTGACGTTCGTGAGGTTGCCCGTCGTGGTCCACATCATCGCGATCTTCTTCTCAAAAAAGTCCTTCGGCGTCGTGCCCCACTCGATGATGCCCGGCGGCATGACCTTGTGCTTTTGCGAAAGGTCCACCCAGTACTGCAAGGCCTCGATGACTGCCGGCTTGTCGAAGTATGTCTGGCTGCCGGCCTTGTCCATCAGGAGCACGTTATTCGGCGTCGTGAAGCCCTGGAACAACCAGTAGGGGAAACCAGAGGAGGGCACCTGCACGCCCCATTGCGTCACGTTGCCGGAGGCATCCCGCTTGGTCAGTTTCTGGGCATAACGCAGCATCTCGCGCCAGCTGTCGGGCGCAGTGTTCGGATCGAGGCCCGCTTCCTTGAACATTTCCTTGTTCCAGTACAGCACGATCGTCGAACGCTGGAACGGGATGCCCCACACCTTGCCGCCGGTCTGGCTGTTTTCCATGAAGGCGGGATAGAAGCTTTTCATCCACGCCTGGTCGTCGGCGGCGGTGGCCAGGCTCGTCCAGTCGACGATGGCCCCTTCGTCGATGAGCGTGAACATGTCTGTGGACAAGAGGACCGACAGCACTGGTGGCTCGCCGGATTTCATGGCGGTGAGCGCCTTGACGATCGACTCCTGGTAGGTGCCGGAGTAGATCGGCTTCACCTTGATGGCAGGGTTTTCCTTCTCGAAATCGGCGGCCATGCTGTCGACCAGCTTCGTGATTGGCCCGCCGACCGCCACGGGGTAGTAGAAAGACACCTCCGTCGTCTGCGCTGCGACGAGCATCGGCGCGAGGGCGAAAACCGCCAGTGCGGTCCATTGCTTTAGCTTTGAAGCCATTGAACTCCTCCTTTGGAAATCAAGCTGCGAAAACGTGGGGTGCGACGATGGCCGGGGTGTCGTTGGCGATCCTGAGGCCGCTCGCGGCATCGAACAGGTGGACGGCCTCCTGCTCCCACGCCAGATGCGTTTCGTTCCCGCGCGCGAAGGCGACCTGTCCCGGCAACCGCGCAGTCACAAACTCGGCATTCACCTTGCAAGTGACGATCGTATCGGCGCCCAGGTATTCAACCGTTTCAACGCGCGCCGGGATCCCATCGCCCGAAAGCCGCACATGCTCCGGCCGCACGCCGAGCATCAGGTGTTCGCCCGTCAATCCGGGGAGCGAAACGACGTTCATGGGCGGAGTGCCTACAAAGCGCGCGGCAAAGATGCTCGCGGGCCGGGCGTAGAGCTCGGCCGGGGTTGCGTCCTGCACGACGCGGCCGTCTTTCATGAGGATGACCTGGTCGGCCATGCTCATGGCCTCCGTCTGGTCGTGCGTGACGTAGACCATGGTCATGCCCAGCTGCTGTTGCAGCGAACGGATCTCGCGCCGCATCTCATGCCGAAGCTGGGCATCCAGGTTCGACAGCGGCTCGTCCATCAGGCATACGGCGGCTTCTGCGATGATCGCCCGACCGAGAGCAACCCGCTGCTGCTGCCCACCCGAGATCTGCGATGGCTTGCGCTCGAGGAGCTTCGCTAGTCCCAGCAGCTCCGCCACGCGCTTGAGGCGGGTGCGTTGTTCGGCGGCGGTGACGCCGCGAACCTTGAGGCCGAACAGGATGTTTTCTGCCACCGAGAGGTGGGGAAAAAGCGCGTAAGACTGGAACACCATGGAGATCTTTCGCGCCGCCGGCGGCAGCGCCGTGACATTTTCGCCGGCAATCCGGACCGTTCCTGCGGTAGCTTCCTCGAGGCCTGCAATGAGTCGCAATGTCGTCGACTTCCCGCATCCGGAGGGTCCGAGCAGGACCGCAAATCGTCCGGCACCGGTCTCGAAGCTCACGTCATCGACTGCGCGCGCGTCACCCCATGTTTTCGATACGTTCTCCAAGCGGATGGCGGACAAGGCGGGGGTTCCTCCGGGAACTACGGTTCGGTGGCGGCAGTTTGGCGCCGCTCTGTTTCAGGCACGTTAACGGAAAACCGAATGGAGTGCCAAGCGGCGCGCGCGAAGCTGGCAACCGGGAGGCACGAGGGCTAGAGTGGGGGTGGAAACCAATGGCCGGGAGAAGCTGAAAGTGAACGGGTTGCTGCGGATCATGTTGCTGGCGCTGGCGCTCGGCTGCGGGCTGGCGATCGCGCAGGACAAGCCTAAGACCGACTCGGCCGAAACGCTTTCGGCGGTCGTTCGCGTCAAGGCGCGCATCCTGCCGAACGCGCGCTCGGCCGAATCGCTCGGGATCACCCGGGAAGGTAATGGCGTCCTGATCCGAGACAACCTCGTGCTTACGATCGGCTATCTGGTCATCGAGGCCGAGGGCATCGAGGTCCATTCCGGCGAGGGCAAGGCGGTCCCGGCGACCCTGGCAGGCTACGATCATGCGAGCGGCTTCGGACTGCTGAGGCTGGTTGCGCCGATAGAAGGGAGGCCTTTGCCGCTGGGCGATTCCAAGGACCTCGCCGAACGTGACCCGGTCATGGTCGCCGCCCACGGCGGGCGCGATGGCGTGAATCTCGCGTACGTGGTCTCTCGCCGGGCTTTTTCCGGCAGCTGGGAGTACATGCTGGATTCGGCAATTTTTACTTATCCGCCTGTCATGAACTGGTCCGGTGCTGCGTTGATCGGGCCAAAGGGCGACCTTCTGGGGATCGGATCGCTGATCGTGGCAGATGCCATGAGCCCGGGCTCGCAATCCCCCGGAAACATGTTCGTGCCGATCGACCTTCTCAAACCGATCCTGAACGACCTCATCGAGAAAGGGCGCGCGGGTCCGGTTCGGCCCTGGCTTGGCATGTCGACTGAAGAGCTGCGCGGCCGGCTCTTCGTTGCACGCGTCTCACCCGATGGGCCGGCTGCGCGGGCAGGGCTGCAGCGCGGCGACATCCTCGTCAGCGTAGGCGGCGAAGAGGTGTCTTCGCTTGCAGACTTTTATCGCAGGGTTTGGGCTCGCGGAACCGCGGGAGTAGAGGTGCCCCTCAAGGTCCTGCAGGGCACGCAGGTCCGCGACGTCAGCGTGAAGTCAATCGACCGCGTCGAATACTTCCGCGCAAAGCCGACGCTTTAGCGCAGCTTGAGGTCAGCCGGATAAGGCTGGACGCTCGGCAGAAGCGTGTAAGGCGGAGAGCGCCGGAGCATGTCGGTATCGGGCTCGGCCGCGACCGTCCTGGCGTATTCGACGTTTTTCCGCATTTCGTCGAGATACAGGTTCTGCCCGCCGAAATGTTTTTCGGCGTATGCGTAAACACCGTTCAATTGCTGGTCCAGCCGCTTGACGGCGTTGACGTAGAAGCCCGGCGTTTTTTTCACCAGGTCGTCGCCCGAACTGAACAGCACTTCGATTCGCCCGTCGGGCATGCGCCTGCGCGCAAGCCCGCCAACGACGAACTCGGGATAGAGGCGGTCGCGGCATTTTTCCAGGTAACAGCGATCCGACATCTGCGCGATGATGTCCGCGGTCCCGAGAATTTCGCCCACTTTGCGCAACAGCGGATCGGCAATCCGGATGGTGTCGGTGTTGCGTTCGTATCCGGTGAAGTGCACAAGCAATGACCCGGTGACCGCATGTTCGCCTAGTCCGAGATCGTTCAGGTACGCGCGGAGGAAAACCGAGCCTCGCGTGACATGCGTGAGGGTGTATTCGGAGCCATACCGATGCGTGCGATCTGCCTTTCGGCGCAGGTACCCGATGTCATGAAAGAGCGCGCTGACCACGCCGACCTGGAAATGCCCCGGTGTCAGGGGCGCGTAGCCATTACGCCCGCGCTCGTAGCCGTCGAGCAGCCTCGCCATGGCAAGCGTAACGTCGAGCACGTGCTGGATGTCGTGGTACTCGGTGTCGCACGGATGATGATCGGGGTCCCTGCCCTCATACAGGTTGGTGAGGTCGCGAAACGCCCGGTCGATCGGCTCGGGCGACACCGAAGGGAAGAGACGCTCGAAAATACTTCTCACTTCCGATCCCACCTCGGCGGGGCCAGTCGTGCGGATCGAATCGGTAACGTCGTAGTCGCTGCGGCGCATTTCTTTCGGCCTTGAGGGGCGCATTGTTTTTCTGCCTGCATCCTGCGCGGTCGGTGCGCCGCTTCGTGGCCTCGTAAAGCGCCTGGTGGGCCGGCTCTCCCCTTTCCCCTGCCGGCCACTCCGGCTAGGATGTGGGCAACCCGCAGAGAATACCAGTGAAGTAGTTCACACCGGCCTGCAATAAGGCGCCAAGTGCGGGATTCGCCAGCCGCAACGGGCAAGGCCGCCGCCGGGACCTTGAAGGCAGCAATGGGCACAATCTCGCTTACCGACGAGGAACGCAGCGATATCGAGCATCGCATCGCCGAGCTCGAAGTGGAGCACGGCGACCTCAATGACATCATTGCGCGGCTGTCCGAGCATCCGAGCCAGGACCAGCTCCAGTTGCGCAGATTGAAAAAAAGGAAACTGTTTCTCAAGGACCAGCTTGCGCGGCTGCGCGACCGGCTGATTCCGGACATCCTCGCTTGATTGCGCTGATCCAGCGCGTGAGCCAGGCGCAGGTGGTGGTCGACGGCGAGGCCATAGGCGAAATTGGCGCCGGTGTGCTTGCGCTGGTCGGCGTGGAAAAAGGCGATGGCGAAGCGCAGGCCAGCAGGCTTCTCGAGCGCGTGTTGGGCTATCGCATTTTTGCCGATGCGGAGGGCAGGATGAATCGATCCGTGGCAGACATCAAAGGCGGCCTGCTGCTCGTCCCCCAGTTCACCCTTGCGGCCGATACCAACAAGGGCACGCGTCCGAGTTTTTCGTCCGCGGCGCCGCCTGCCGAGGGCGAGAAATATTTCGAACGCTTTGTCGAGCTCGCCCGCGCCAGCCATTCACCTGTTGCGACCGGGCGGTTTGGCGCCGACATGAAGGTCCGTCTCGTCAACGATGGCCCCGTCACATTCTGGCTCCGGGCCAGTCCGCAGCCGGGCTAGCGGGTTGGCCGGTCAGGCGTCCAGGGTCTTGAAGTTTGCCGGCGCGACGATCTCGAGCATCTCCACGTGTTTCGAATGGGCGATTTCGCGGTGGCGGATGTTCGGCGGCTGCTGGAAGCACGTGCCCTTCTTCATCGTGACTTCGCCGACGCCTTCGTATTCGAACCTGATCCAGCCTTTCAGGACGTAGACGAACTGGAGAGCGCAGTCATGGCGATGCCATTCGCCTTCGGGGGCCTTGCCCGGACGCGCGCGAATCACATGCGCGACCACCTTGCCTTTCGAGGCATCGGCGATGCCCAGGTCGCGATATTCGAAGTAATTGCGCAGTCCGCGTTTCTTGAACTTCGAGTCGCCGACATGGTTGACCGAAAAACCCTTGGCGCGCTTTTTTACCGCAGCAGTAGTGGCCTTCATCGATCCTCCTGGCTTGGTTCGCCGCTTGATTGTATCGGTTCGACTGCGGCGTTGGCAGCGCGCAGGGATTCGGCGTAAGCTTTCCCGGTTCCCACCCGGTTTCGCCCATCCCCCCGCATGTCCTCCGCAAGTTTCGATCAGTTCGTCGGCACCAAGCCGGTCGAAGAGCGCCACCGGCTCGATACCGCGCGGCTCGACGCCTACATGCGCGCGCACGTGGAAGGGTATTTGGGGACGCTTGAAGTCGCGCAGTTCAAGGGCGGCCAGTCGAACCCCACCTACCGGCTTTCGGCCGGGGGTACGCATTACGTCCTGCGCAAAAAGCCGCCGGGCAAATTGTTGCCGTCCGCCCATGCCGTCGACCGTGAATTCCGGGTGATCAAGGCGCTCCATGGCGTCGGGTTCCCGGTGCCAAAGCCGTACGCGCTGTGCGAGGACGAGGGTGTGATCGGTACGATGTTCTACATCATGGACTGCGTCGAAGGTCGCGTGCTGTGGGACCAGGCCTTGCCGGGAATGACAAAAGCTGAGCGTTTTGCAATCTGGGATGAACTCAACCGCGTCATGGCCCAGCTCCACACCATCGACTACAAGGCGGTGGGCCTTGAAACGTTCGGCAAGCCCGGGAGCTACCTCGAACGCCAGATCGGGCGCTGGACCAAGCAGTACCAGGCCTCCGAGACGCAGAAGATCGAGGCGATGGACAACCTCATCGCATGGCTCCCGAAAAACATCCCGGCCGGTGATGAAACGACGGTCGTGCACGGTGATTTCCGGCTCGACAACACGATCTTCCATCCGACCGAGCCGCGCATCCTCGCCGTGCTCGATTGGGAATTGTCGACGCTCGGCCATCCCCTGGCCGATTTTTCGTATCACTGCATGAGCTGGCACATTCCCGCGGGAAAATTCCGCGGCATCGAAGGCATGCCGTACGAGGAACTCGGCATCCCGACCGAGCAGCAATACATCGACATGTACTGCAAGCGCACGGGCCGGGGCGCGATTGACCCGTCCACGTGGGATTTCAACATGGCCTACAACCTGTTTCGCATCGCGGGCATCACGCAAGGCATCGCCAAGCGCGTGGTGGACGGGACAGCGTCCAGCGCGCACGCGGTCGAAGCCGGATCCAAGGCGCCGCTGCTGGCCGAACTCGGCTGGCAGCAAGTTGAGAAGATATTGAAGAGAAGCGGCAAGGCCGCATAGGAGACAGCAATGGATTTCGAATATTCCCCGAGGGTTAAGGAACTCCAGAAACGCCTGATCGCGTTCATGGACCAGCACATCTACCCGAACGAGGCGAAGTACTACGCCCACGTGCGCAGCGACAAGCGCTGGGAGCCGGTGCCGATCATTGAGGAATTGAAGCCCAAGGCCCGCGCTGCCGGCCTGTGGAACCTGTTCCTGCCCCACTCGAAGCGAGTGCCGGAGGGCTTGTCGAACCTCGAATACGCGCCGCTCTGCGAAATCATGGGCCGCGTCACCTGGGCCCCCGAAGTCTTCAACTGCTCGGCGCCCGACACCGGCAACATGGAAACGATCGAGCGTTACGGCAACGAGGACCACAAGCGCGAGTGGCTCGATCCGCTGCTGCGAGGCGAGATCCGGTCTGCATTTCTCATGACCGAGCCTGCGGTCGCGAGTTCGGACGCAACGAACATCCAGTGCCGCATCAAGAAAGAAGGTGACCAGTACGTCATCAATGGCACGAAGTGGTGGTCGTCAGGTGCAGGCGACCCGCGCTGCAAGATCTACATCCTCATGGGCAAGACCGACCCGGACAATTCGTCGCGCCACAGCCAGCAGTCGATGATCCTTGTGCCGGCAGGGACGCCGGGCGTCAAGATTTTGCGCTACCTCCCGGTGTTCGGTTATGACGATGCCCCGCACGGCCACATGGAAATCGAACTCAAGGACGTGAAGGTCCCAATCTCGAGCATCCTGCTGGGCGAGGGCCGCGGGTTCGAGATCGCGCAAGGCCGGCTCGGACCGGGCCGCATTCACCACTGCATGCGCCTCATCGGGCAGGCGGAGCGCGCGCTTGAGAAGATGTGCAAGCGCGCCACGGCGCGCGTCGCCTTTGGTCGCACGGTGGCGGAGCAGGGCGTCACGCGCGAGCGGATTGCGGAGGCGCGCATCATGATCGACTCGACGCGCTTCATGGTCCTCCATGCCGCGTGGAAGATGGATGTCGCCGGCAATAAAGTCGCCAAGAAAGAGATCGCGATGATCAAGGTTCTCGCGCCGACAATGGCCTGCCAGGTCATCGATTGGGCGATGCAGGTGCATGGCGGGGGCGGCGTGTCGGACGACTACGGCCTTGCCAATGCGTATGCACATGCGCGGACTCTTCGATTTGCGGACGGCCCGGACGAGGTCCATCGCAATGCGATTGCCAAGCAGGAGATCGCCGACCAGACGTCGATCGACGAGGCGCTCGCGACCAGGAAGTGAGCTCTAGGATCCGATAGCAGTGCGCACTTCGATGAGTTCCGGGAAGAGTGCGACTTCCAGGGTTCGGCGCAGGAATGAGACACCGGCGGTCCCGCCGGTGCCGCGCTTAAAGCCGATGACGCGCTCGACGGTTTTGACGTGGCGAAAGCGCCAGAGCTGGAAGTTCTCCTCCACGTCGACGAGCTTTTCGCACATCTCGTAGGCGTCCCAGTACTGCTCGCGGTTTTCGTAGATCGTCTTGAGAACCGATACGACGCCTTGGCTCGAAGAGTAGGGCAGGGTCCAGTCCCGCTCGACGCTTTGCGCCGGGACCGGCAATCCGCGGCGTGCAAGGTGGCGAAGGAATTCGTCATAGAGGCTCGGGGATTCGAGGAGCGTCTGGAGCTGAGCAGAGCCTGCGGCGTCATGGCGGTGAACGTCGATCATGCGCGCCGACTTGTTCCCGAGCAGGAACTCGATCGCGCGGAACTGGAAGGACTGCAGCCCGGAAGCCGGTCCGAGCGCATCGCGGAATTCGACGTACTCGGCGGGCGTGAGCGTCTCGAGCACTGCCCACTGCTCGAACAGTTGCCGCTGGACCTGCTTCACGCGGGCAAGGATCTTGAAGGTAGCTTCGAGCCGGTCGGCCTGCACATGGGCGATCGCCGCCGAAAGCTCGTGCAGCATCAGCTTCATCCACAATTCGGAGGTCTGGTGCTGGATGATGAACATCATTTCGTCGTGATGCGGTGGAGACGAGCGCGGCTGCTGCGCGGACAGGACGAGGTCGAGCCTGAGGTAGCCGCCGTATGCGGTTTCGAAGGCAAGATCGGTGATCATGCCGGTGTCTTCGTTGGCCATGCCGGGCTCCGTCTCACGAGAGGGGTTGTCTATAATGCTACGACTCCAGGAGGATCCACCATGCTCAAACTCTGCGGCTTTCATCTCAGCAACTATCACAACAAGGTCAGGCTCGCCCTGCTCGAAAAGGGCATCGCGTTCGAAGAGGACGCAGGCTGCAAGCCTTCGCAGAAGGAAGAGTGGCTCGCGCGCTCGGTCATGGGCAAGGTGCCGGTCCTGGAATATCCCGGCGGCACGCTCGCCGAGTCGCAGGTCATCTGCGAGTACCTCGAAGACGCCTTTCCACAGGTGCCGCTGTACCCAAAAGATCCGGTCGCAAAATCAAAGGCACGCGAGCTCATCACGGTCATCGAGCTCCACATGGAACTCGTCGCCCGCAGGCTGTATGGCGGGGTGTTCTTTGGCGGCACGGTGCCTGAAGAAACGAAGAAGGAAGTCGAGCGGGACCTGGCAAAGGGCGTGCGCGCATTCGCGAAGCTCGCGAAGTTCGATCCGTATATCGCAGGCAAGGACTTCGGGCTGGCCGACTGCTCTGCATTCGTGAACCTGCCCCTGATCGCCATGGCTACCAAGCTGGCCTTCGGCAAGGACGCGCTCGAAGGCATCCCGCAGGTCAAGCCCTACCTCAAGATGCTCGGGGACAGGCCTCACTTCAAGCAGGTCAACGCGGACCGCAAGGTTGCCGCGGAGGCAGTTGCGGCCGCGGCTGCGGCGAAAAAAGCGGGTTGAAGCCGCGCTGAGGGTGGTTCGGCTGTAAAAATCGCTGTGCCAGAATGCTCCAAATGCATGAGCTTGCCGACCTCCGCGAGTATGTCCGGTTCTTCATAACGCTCATCGCGGTGCTTGACCCTTTCCTGGCCGTCCCGATCTACGTCGGCGCGACGTTGACCCGCAGCGACGCCTATCGCCGTAAGCTCGCCCAGGTGGTCACCCTTACGGTATTCGCCGTTCTCGGCGGCTCGGCCTTTGCAGGTGAAGGGATGCTCGACCTCATGGGTGCAAGCCTGCCGGCGTTTCGGGTGGGTGGCGGCCTCGTGCTGCTCCTGATGGCGTTGGCCATGCTCAACGCGCAGGCTGGCGGCGTGCGCCAGTCCGAGGCGGAGGCCGTTGAGCTCGAGCAGGGCCAGCTGAGCGGTGTCGTGCCGCTGGCCGTGCCGCTGCTGGCGGGGCCCGGCGCGATCAGCACGACGATCATTTCCTCTGAGGTCGGGGGTGTCGCGCATCGATTTGCCATCGTTGCGTGCATTGGCGTGGCGTGCCTGCTGTTGTGGGTGACCCTCCGGCTGGCGCACGTGATCGCACTTCGCGTCGGACAGACGGGGCTCAACATCGCCACCCGCCTGCTGGGGTTGCTGCTGGCCGCCATTGCAATCCAGACAATGGCTGAGGGCCTCAAAGGCCTGTTTCCGGGCCTCGCCAGCTAAAGCTTCGTTTCTTCAGTCGCTTCCCACCCGCGCCCGCGACGCTCGAACACGTCGCGCTCGACAGGCTTGAACAAGCCCTTGGTCGCTTGCCATTCACGCCGCTCGACTTCCACCCTGCGAGCTTCAAGCCTCAGAACATTGAACGAATTGGACTCGCCGCGCCCCCTGGTCGAGGTTGCAGTTCCCGCGGAGACCACGAGAGCCTCATAGCCTGCCAGCGAGTAGCGCTCGCCGCTGTCGTCGCTGCGGCTGACATGGAAGTGTCCCGAGAGCAGCAGGTCCACGCCGCACTGGGCGAATGCGTTCATCGCCATGCCCGCCCGGCCCACCAGGTTGCGCTTGCCCCCTTCTGGTCCCACATCGAACGGGTGATGCGTTACCACGACTTTCACAACGTCCTCTGCACTAGCCGCAAAAGCGCCACGCAGTACGGCGACCTGTTCTTCGTTGATGCGCCCGTTCTTGAACACCAGCGAGCGCGCCGTGTTCACGCCCACGACGGCAAGCTCGGCGTCCGAGAACTTCGGGCTCAGGTCGGGCTCGATATATTTCCTGTAGTTGTCGAGCGGCGACAGGAAACGCGCCACCACGTTGTAGAGGGGCACATCGTGATTGCCGGGCACGACAAGCTGCGGCGAAGGCAGGCGCTCGAGGAAGGCCGCCGCCTCGCGGAACTGTGTCGCGCGGGCCCGCTGGGTAAGGTCTCCGGAGATCACGACCAGGTCGGGCCGCGCCTCCTCGACGCTTGCCACCAACGGGGCGAGGAGCGTTTCGTCGACGCGGCCGAAGTGCAGGTCCGACAGGTGGACGAGCGTTCTCATGAAGCGGGTTTGGCCGGGACGATGACCCGCAAGGCGCCCGCGTGGATGCGGTAAAGGAAGGGCGCAGTCATCTTGCACACCTCGCCATCGGTCGCCACGCGCATCCGGGGACGCGAGGTCTCGACGCGAAGCTCCGTCGATCGGTACTCGCAGAATTCCTGCGCCTGGCGAAGCCGCCCGAACAACGCGCGCAGGCCCAGCGCAACGAGGCGCCAGCGTCGCGCCCCGTCGGCGACATAAATGCTGAGGATGCCATCGGTGAGCCCTGCGCGGCTGCCGATGTCGAACCCTTCCATGCGATAGGCGTTGTTGCCCACGAAGACGAACGGCGTGCGGTGCGTCGCGGCCTTGCCGTCAACGATGAGGCGCACCGTGAGGAACGGCGAGCGTCGCAGCGCCCCCCAGACGGCCCACAGGAAAGCGACCCACTTGCCGCGCCCGAGCCGCCGTTGCTGCTGGGTCCGGTCGTGGACGATGTCCGGATACAAACCCAGGCTCGAGTTGTTCAGGAAGTACCGTCCGTTAACCTCGCCGACATCCACTTCAAGCACGCGCCCACTGCGAATCGCAGCGAGGGCCTCATCCGGATCGAGCGGAATGCCCAAGTCCTTGGCGAAGTGGTTCAGCGTGCCCAGGGGCAGGATGCCGAACAGGGTTGCCGTTCCGACCAGGCGGGACGCCACTGCATTCAAAGTCCCGTCCCCGCCGCCTGCAACGATCGCAGTGCAGCCCAGGTCGAGCGCCTTCCCGACCGCAGCGGTGATCTCCTCGCCGGTGGCCACCTCCACGATCGGACCGCCGTTCGCGATCGTTTCGAGAGCGTTGCGGTTCTCTTCGAACCACGCGGGACGCGAGCCTGCGCCGGCCCCGGCATTAACGATGAAGGCGATCGGCCCGCTCACGAGCGGGCCGTCTTCGCGGCGCCCATGCAGATCGCGAGCCACAGGGTCGCCTCGACCATCGCGGCCGCGCAGTCGCTGGGATAGTGCATCCCGAGCATCACTCGGCTGGAGGCGACCAGCATGACCAGCACCGTTGCCGTGACAAGCACAGCCGCTCGCGCGCGCCTCGAACGGCACAGGGGCCACAGCACCATGACAGCGAACCCGTAGACGAGCGTCGCGCCGGCTGTGTGCCCGCTTGGGAAACTGAAGCTGGAGAGCCGCTCGGCGACATAGATCGATTCGGGACGCGCTCGCTCGACTGCGTTCTTAATCGCCGCATTCAGCAGGAGGCCGCCCGGAACGCCGGCAAGCAGCACGGGTAGCAGCGCAGGCAGGCCCCTTTTGAGGAGCCAGATTGCCAGCACCGCGCCCAAGGCGAGGATGCCGGCCGTGCCGTGCGGGCGGCTCACCCAGGCCATCGTCTCGATCACCGCCGGCGAGGCCAGATCCCTGAGCGCCAGGATCAGGCTCCGGTCCGCCGCCGAGACGGGCGCCGAGGCCAGCAGGTAGGCGGCAGGGTCTGCGAGAAGCCACGCAAGCGTTACTAAAAGCAGCGCGGCGGCGCCGACCAGTTTTGCGTAATTCGGCAAATTAATCTGGCTGAAAGCCAACGGATCCGCGGTTCTCGAGAAATGAAACATTGACTTTCAGGACTCAGGCGCGGCACGAGACGGGGAGGTAGTCGTTCGGGATGTCCGTCTGGTTTTCGCCCGCCAGCTTGAGGCCGGTCGGAACCTTGCCGGAGGCGCAGACCCACGAAATCGGCACCAGCGGCGTATCCGGCACGATCCCCGGACGCAGCGTGAGCTTCTTGCCCTTGATGTTAGGCGCGGCAAGGTTGCCGAACGTGAGGGTGATCGCGCCGTTCGAGACAGTCGCCGAGGTCACGTAGTTGCCGATGATCTTGTCCGGCGCGGGCACGGCGGCGCTGACGTTGTCCTTGGGCAGGACGCCCGTCATCGCATAGACGGTCTGCACGCCTTTCTTCATGAACTCGGCGAACTCGATCGCGTCCTTGACCTGCTGCTGGGTGCTTCTCTCGATGTACAGGGGCAATGACATCAACGCGAGGAGCGCGATGATGCCGAGCACGACCATCAGTTCGATGAGCGTGAATCCGCGGGCGCGGGCGGCTAGAGCGTCATGGGGTTGCGTGGCTGTCTTCCTTCGAGAATGTCTTCCATGCGCGCGCGGATCGCGCCCTGGATCTTCGGGTGGGTGAGGATGTAGAAGCGGTCCGCCTTCACTGCTGCGAGCACCGCTGCGCCGATGTCGTCGGCCGACAGGCGCCCGGAACTCACGGCCTTGCGCAGCATCGCCTCGCGTGCCATCTGCTCGGGCGATTTTTCCGTCGCCGGATTGGCGAGTCCGGGCGGGCGGTTGCGCTCCGAATCGGCAATGCCCGTGGGGACATAAGCCGGGCAGAGCACGGAACAACTGACATTCGATCGGCGCTCGCCCAGGTCGTGATAGAGCGTCTCAGTGAGGGCGACCACTGCGTGCTTGGTGACGTTGTACATGCCGGAGTTCGGCGGATTGATCAGGCCCGCAACCGATGCGGTGTTCACGATGTGCCCTTCGTCCTGCGCGATGAGCAGCGGCGTGAAAGCCCGGATGCCGTGGATTACGCCCCACAGGTTCACGCCGAGCATCCAGTCCCAGTCGGCCAGCGAGTTTTCCCACGCAGCGCCCAGTGGCGACACCCCGGCGTTGTTGCATACGACGTGCACGCCGCCGAGTTCCCCAACTACGCGCATGACGAGCGCGTCGACTTCGGGGCCCTTCGAAACGTCGGTTCGCACGCCGAGGGCCTTGATGCCATGCGTCCTGAGTTCGCCCACGACCGCGTCCAGGCGCGCCTGCTCGATGTCAGCGATGGCGACATGCATGCCCTCGCGCGCGAAGTGGATCGCCATGGCCCGGCCCAGCCCGCTTGCGCCGCCGGTGACCACTGCCACCTTGCCTTTGAGCGTCTTCATCATTTCGGGATGGGCCTGGGCTGGCCGCCGGGATCGATCGCGACATAAGTCAGCGTCGCTTCGGTGACCTTGACCACCTTCGGGTCCGAGGGCCGACGTTCGGCGTACACCTCTACACACACAGTGACCGAAGTATTGCCGATCCTTACAATGTCGGCATAGAACGACACAAGGTCGCCGATCTGGACCGGCTGTTTGAATACGAAGGAGTTGACTGCGACGGTCGCCACCCGGCCTCGCGCGACCCGGCCGGCCACCGTGCCGCCGGCGATGTCGACCTGGGACATGATCCATCCCCCGAAGATGTCGCCGTTGTGGTTCGCGTCAGCGGGCATCGGCACCACGCGCAGTGTGGCGTGCTTGCCCTCGGGCAGCGTCAGGTTGGGCGGCTGGTGGGAGGCGATTCCGATTTCAGTGACCCTCGTAAATGCGCGCCAGCGCCATGGCGTAGTGGTCCATGATCTGCTGGCGCTTGGCTTTGAGTGTCGGCGTGAGCAATCCGTTCTCGACTGTCCAAGGTTCTACGGCGACCGCCGCCCGGCGGATTTGGGCATAACCCGGAAATGGCCGCATGCGCGCGGCGATGCGCCCAAGCACCACCTTTTCGGCGCCCGGCGACGAGGGCACGGCGGGATCGACACCGGCAGCATTGGCCGCTTCCGCCCAGCGCGCCGCATTCATCACCACCAGGGCGGAAAGGTAGGACCGGCCTTCGCCCAGCACCATGGCCTGCTCGAACAGGCTGTCGCCGAGGATCGCTTCCTCGATGTCGCCCGGCGGCATCTTCTCGCCATTGGCCAGCACGATGATGTCCTTGATGCGGCCGGTGAGATAGACATGGCCCGCCTCGTCGATGCGCGCGACGTCGCCTGTGTGAAGCCAGCCGCCTTCAAGCGCCGCGGCGGTGGCCTCAGGATTGTTCCAGTACCCCATCATCACGTTCGGGCCGCGCACGCAGAGCTCGCCGTTTTCGGCAATGCGGATCTCCACATTGGGAATCGCCTTGCCCACCGATGCCGGCACATTGTCCTCCTTGGTGTTCGTCGTGATGACCGGGCTCGATTCCGTCATGCCGTAACCCTGGATCACGGGCAGCCCCAGGCCAATGAAAATGCGCGAGATGTCGGGCGCCAAGGCGGCGCCGCCGGCACCGGCCGATCGCAGACGGCCGCCGAGCTTGGCCAGCACCTTGTCTGCGACGAGGCGCTTGAGCAGCGGCCATAAGAGGAACGATGCTTTCCACGGACCGCGGCCCTGCTGGTGCTCAAAGCGCGCGAATCCAATGTCGACCGTGCGATGAAAGAGCTTGCGCCTGCTTTCGGGCGCCTCGTCGAGTTTCGCCTTGACCGCAGCCCAGACCCGCTCGTAAATGCGCGGGACTGCATGGAACAGCGTGGGCTTGACGATCTGCAGGTCCTCGCCGAGTTGCGCGATCGACCGCGCGTACGTCGTCTTGAAGCCGACCATGACGGCCATGTAATAGCCGACGTTTCGCTCGAACACATGCGACAGCGGCAGGAAGGAGAGGAACTCGTCGTCCTCATGGACATCCGCTTTCTCGAGTGAGTCCCTGCAGTTCGCCAGCAGGTTGTCATGCGAGAGCATCACGCCCTTGGGCCGGCCCGTGGTGCCGCTCGTGTAGATGATGGACGCGAGTTTCTTTCCATCCACCGACACATGGCGGTTCGCGCCCGTTTCGGGAAGCCATTCGGCTACGCTCTTTACGCGCGCATCTACGAATGGGCTGCCCGAGGGATTCAGGATGAGGATGCGCTCAACGCCGGGCAGCTCGAGCTTCAGCGCGCGAAACTGCTCCCATTGCTCCTGCGTATCGAACAGCACCAGTTTCGCGCCGCAATCGCCCAGGATGTAGGCGACGTTGTCCGGACGGTCGACGGTGTACAGCGGAACGACCACGAGGCCTTCGCCGTACGCCGCCTGGTCGAACATGACCCACTCGGGTGAGTTGCGCTGCATGAGTGCGACCCGGTCACCGGGCTGCAGGCCTTCCTTGGCAAGTCCAGCCTGCCAGCGACCGATGGCGGCATACATCTCAGCCCACGTGCGAGTGCGCCACTTGCCGGTGTTCGGATTGAAATCGACATAGGCCGGACGCGAAGCTGAGCGCGTCGCGCGCTCGCGGAACAGGCCGTCGAGGGTGATTGCGTCCTCGTACCGGATCCGGCCCGATCCTGCCTGCATGCTCGTCTCCGCTACGTTTTTTGGTCGGCGTAGTTTAGCGGACCGCCCCGGAAAGGGGCGAACCCCGTGCCGAAGATCAGGCCGGCGTCGATGAGGTCGGCGTCGGGCACGATCCCTTCTGCCCGGACGGCCTTCGCCTCATGGACATAGGGCCCGACCAGCGCATCGATGATGTCCTGCGTCACGGCGTCCGGCTCGCCTTTGACCGGCTTGCCGTTCTCGTACTTGTAGATACCTTGGCCAGTCTTCTTGCCGAGCTGGCCGACTGCGATCTTCGCGAGCAGGATCTTCGGGACCGACGGCTCGGTGCCATCGGAGGCGCGCTTGCCGAGCGACTTGCCGGCCGCAAGGCAG
>JANXRZ010000133.1 GCA_025352885.1 Pseudomonadota bacterium
TTCATGCCGAGCGTCTATGCGCCCTGCCCCGCGTGCCACGGCGCCCGCTATAACGAGGCCACCCTCAAGGTCACGTGGAAGGACAAGACCATCGCCGACGTCCTCGGCATGACGGTCGACGAGGCTTGCTCGTTCTTCGCTTCTGAGCCCGCCGTTCTGCGGCCTTTAGCGCTGCTGCGCGATATCGGTCTCGGTTACCTGCGCCTGGGGCAGCCGGCGACCGAACTTTCCGGCGGCGAGGCCCAGCGCATCAAGCTCGCCACCGAGCTTCAGCGCATGCAGCGCGGCGATACGCTGTACGTGCTCGATGAGCCGACGACCGGGCTGCATCCGTCCGACGTGGATAAGTTGATGGCCCAGCTACAGGGGCTCGTGGACCTTGGGAATACGGTTGTGGTTGTTGAGCATGAGATGCGCGTCGTGGCGCAGAGCGATTGGGTGATCGATGTCGGGCCGGGGGCCGGGGAGGAAGGGGGGAGGATTGTTGCGGAGGGGACGGTGGCAGGGGTAGCGGGCGCGACAGGCAGCCGAACGGCCGCCTATCTCAAGCGCCAGAAAGTGTAATCGGGGCGCGTGACGCACTTGATGTAGCTCTGTCGAGCAGTCGTCGGGAGTCTTTCGAAGAGGGCGACCGGGCCGCCAGTGCCGAAGTTGACTTACCCAGTGGTTCGCGCCTGTACGTGGAGGCTTATAACGTGCAGTCGCTGCTTGACTTGCAAGAGAGAGCGCCTAGAACGCTCCGTCGCCGTCGTAGAACGTTTCACCAGTATTTGTATTCTTCCAACGCAAAGTCATATTTCCATGCACGACTGTCGGCACCGAAATGACTGCTAAAGCAATTGCGGCGACTTGTGGAATGTCGGCCTTCTTATACGGCAACAAACTATCTTTAATTCGCGGAAAGTCTTCCAACTTCAAAATTACGTGGGTCGCCAGATTCGAAAGGTCGTGCATAGCCACTGCGTCTGGAAGGTCGTTTAAGTAACCAAAATAGTGCGAAGCGACTATCGTTACCACGAAACGAGGATTTTCTAGTGCTAGCTCTTCCCCCTTCAGACTCATGATCGAGAATGGTGCCGACAGCGTCGTAGGTGTCCAGTCAATCGTGCCAGACTCGAGAGGAAATACGAATTTGCCCGCAATGACTTCGTCCCTGAAAACGTCGGGGAGCCATTTCCCATTGACGGTAAAAATCGCCCGCGATTCGACTCGTGTTTCTTGCTTCAAAGAAATATGCGCCTGCGTACCTCCAAAATTTGCTCCGATTTCAGTTGCAACTACCGGTATGCGCAATTTCAGAGAAGAGAGAATCTCAGTCGCGTTAGATGCGGTGCAAAGAACAATGCCAAGCCGTTTCGCTTTGCTTTTCGCTCCATCGGTGAACCCTTTCCTAGAAACCAAGACTCCCGCGTTCACGCGCGCATCGATCATCTTTGAATGAAATCCATCAACGGCAGTTACATTTAGTCTGCTCTTGTAGTCGCGGCACTCTATGACGGTTGTGAATTTATGGCTTGCGACCTCGCTTCGCAGGACTACGTCGAATTGCCGCGGACCGTCGGGACCTTCGATCTGCACGTCTCGCTCAACCGTTGTGTAACGGTCGTTCTTGGCAAGCGCCGAGTAGATGCCATGGAGGAGGGATTCGAATTCCTTTCCGTCTTTTCCGTCTTTTGCCATCTATTTGGACGCCGCGGTCGTACTAGGCCTTCAATGTGGCGTTTTCGGCGTGCGTGTACCAATAAGACCACGCCATCACGACCGCCTGTAACGGCAACCTCACCCACAACACCGCCTCAGAAAACCGCGGGAATTGGTCAGGGTGCAAAGCCATGTGCAGGTTGGCGGGAAACACCGCCACGCACACCGCAATGATTCCCCACCCTCCCCATCGCATCGTTCTCCGAGAAAGCAGCAAGATTCCCGCACCAGCCTCGGCCACACCGCTGAAATAAACCAGCGCAAGCGGCCACGGCAGATACGGCGGCATGATGCTGACGTAGAAATCGGTCAAGACGAAGTGATTGAGCCCGGCAAGCGCAAACAGCACGCCGAGCAGCCACCGCGAAAGCGTTTTAAAGGTCCTCATCAGGCCCATTCTAGGGACTCTGCGGGCATAGGCATTGCTTCGTTCCCGTCATGGAAACCCCTTCCACCTGCCCTTACTGCGGCGTCGGCTGCGGCGTCTTGATCAAGACTGAATCGGGCAAGATCATCGGCGTCCGAGGCGACCCCACCCACCCGGCCAATTTCGGCCGCCTCTGCACCAAAGGCCGGACTCTCCACCTGACGTCGACCCACGCGAACCGCGTCCTGTACCCCGAAGTCCGGCTCAAAAAGGACCAAAAGCGCCAAAGAACGCCCTGGCCGGCCGCCTTAGGCCACGCGGCGGACGAATTTGCGCGAATCATCAAGCACCACGGCCCCGACGCGGTGGCCTTCTACATCTCCGGCCAGCTGCTCACCGAGGACTACTACGTCTTCAACAAGCTGGCCAAGGGCCTCATCGGCACGAACAACGTCGACACGAATTCGCGCCTCTGCATGTCCTCGGCCGTGGCGGGCTACAAGCTCTCCCTCGGTGCGGATGCACCACCGGCGTGCTACGAGGACATCGACCACGCCCGGACGCTCTTCATCACGGGGTCGAACACGGCCTTCGCCCACCCGATCCTCTTCCGCCGGATCGAGGACGCCAAGGCCAAAAACCCGGGCCTCAAGATCATCGTGATCGACCCGAGAAAGACCGTGACCGCCGAAGCGGCCGACCTCTACCTGGCGATCAAGCCGGGCACCGACATCGCGCTCTACAACGCGATGCTCAACGTGATGATCCACGAGTTGCTCCTCGACAAGCACTACATCGAGGACCACACGGAAGGCTTTGCGGCGCTCAAGGCCACCGTCACCGACTATTCGCCGACGAAGGTGGCGAAGATCTGCGGCGTGAAGAAGGACGCCATCATCGAGGCGGCGCATCTTTTCGCGAAGTCAACGCCCACGCTGTCGCTCTACTGCCAGGGCCTCAACCAGAGCAGCGAGGGCACGCACAATAACTCGGCGCTGATCAACCTGCACCTCGCCACCGGGCAGATCGGGAAGAAAGGCGCCGGGCCGTTCTCGCTCACCGGCCAGCCGAACGCGATGGGCGGGCGCGAAGTGGGTGGGATGGCGAACCTGCTTTCGGCGCATCGCGATTTGGGGAACGCGGCGCATCGGAAAGAGGTGGCCAAGCTCTGGGGCGTGGACGACGTGCCGTCGCAACCGGGCAAGACCGCGGTCGAGTTGTTCGACGCGATCGACAAAGGCGAAATCAAGGCGGTGTGGATCGCCTGCACCAACCCCGCGCAATCGATGCCGGACGCAGCCAAGGTGCGCCGGGCGCTCGAGAAATGCGAGTTCGTCGTCGTGCAGGAAGCCTTCTCGAACACCGACACCGTGCAGTACGCAGATCTCTTGCTTCCCGCCACCACGTGGGGCGAAAAGGGCGGCACGGTGACTAACTCGGAGCGGCGCATCTCCGCCGTGCTGCCCGCGATCAAGCCGCCGGGCGAGACGCGCCACGACTGGCAGATCGCCACCGCGTTTGCGCATGCGCTCGCGTGGAAGATCGGCAAGGGGCCGCTCGTGAACCGGCTCTTCCCCTACACGTCGCCCGAGCAGGTGTTCGACGAACATCGCGAAACGACTCGCGGGCGGGACCTCGACATCATGGGCCTCTCGTATGCCGTACTGCAGAAGCAAGGGCCGCAGCAGTGGCCCTATCCGGCGAATGCGGTCGAAGGCAAGGCGCGGTTGTACGACGACGGCGTGTTCCCGACGCCTTCGGGCCGCGCGAGGTTCATCGACACCCACTGCAAAGGTTTGGCCGAAGCCGTGACGGCGGACTACCCGGTCGCGCTGAATACCGGAAGGCTGCGCGACCAGTGGCACGGCATGAGCCGCAGCGGCCGCGTGGCGCAGTTGTTCAATCACGTGGGCGAGCCGGAGCTTTCGCTGCATGCGGCGGACCTGCTCGCTGCGGGGCTGGAAGACGGGCACCTCGTGCGCGTGACCAGCCGGCGCGGGACCGCAGTGCTGCGGGCGAAGCACTCCAACGAGCAGAGAAAAGGCGACGCGTTCCTCCCGATGCATTGGGGCAGCCAGTTTATGGCGGGGCCCGGGACGAATGCGTTGACCTCCCCGGCGTTCGACCCGATCTCCAAGCAGCCGGAGCTGAAACACGCTGCAGTGAAGGTCGAGCGGTATGTGCCGGTGTGGCGGGCGGTCTATCTCAAAAGCTGTGTCGATGCGGATGCGGCGGCGGAGATGGCGGCGAAGGTCGCGCCGCTGATGGCGAAGATGGATTTTGCGGCGAGCACGCTGGCCGGGCGTGAGGTGCCGATCGTGCGGCTGGAGATTGCGCACTCGGCGCGGCCAGATCCGGAACTAATTGCGGGGCTCGATGCGCTGTTCGGCCTGGCGGTCGAGGCAGACCTGCTGCTGTACCGGGACGCGAAGCGCGGCGTGGAAAAGCGTGCGCTGTTCGAAGGCGATCACCTCACCGCGGTGCGATTCGAGAACGAGTTGCAGTCCGCGGGCTGGGTGCAGGACGCAATGCTCAGCGGCTATTCGGCTTCGGAATTGCGTGCCGCACTGTTCGCGCCGCTGCCCGTGCGCCTCGGTGGATTCGCGCCGCGCGGCAAGGTGGTGTGCTCGTGCCTGGATGTATCCGAACTCTCGATCAAGGCAGGGTTTCTGCGCGGCGAGTCGCTCGGGGAGGTCCAGGCGCGGCTCAAGTGCGGGACGTCGTGCGGGTCGTGCGTGCCGGAGTTAAAGCGCCTCGCCGCGCAGTGGCCCAAGGCGGTCGCCACCGCGTAAACCACTTTTGGGGTCAGAGTCGTTCGCTGCACATCACAAATCCACTCTGACCCCAATTGCGGTTTGCATACGCCGACAGGCGTCAGCCAAGCGGAGGGGAAGTAAGCGCGTTGAGCCGACAGGCAGGAGCGCAGGCTTTGCTTACAGTTCCGGCGAGGCCAACAACAACCGGAGGACGTATGCAAGAACTCGACGCCGTGGAGGCCAAGCAACTCGAAGCCATCCTGGCGCCCCTGCCGCCCACCCACCCTGCTCGCCAAGCGCGACGCAAAGGGCTGTCGCTGATCGATATCGCGCATTGCGCGGGCCCGAAGCAGCCGGAAGTCGTGCGGTCGCTGCTGGATCTTTACGTGCAGCGGCGCCGCCTCAGCCACTAGGCATTGCTGCCAAATTCCGGCCGACCCCCGCGCGGATACTGGCTCGCAGGGTAAATTGCTGCCAGCAGCTAAGCACCGAGCCTGACGAACACCTCGCCGTTTTCAATGCGGACGGGATAGGACCGGGTGCAGCCCTGGTCGGGCGCGACTGCGCAGCCGTCCTCGAGCTGGATGGTCCAGCTATGCAGCGGGCAGGTGACTTTCCGGCCGTGCACGATGCCCTGCGAGAGCGGGCCTTTCTTGTGCGGGCACTCGTCCTGCAGCGCGAAGGTTTCGTCCTCGGCGTTCCGGAACACGGCGACGTTGCCATGCGCGGTTTTGATCACACGCGCCCCCAGCTTCGGGATGTCCTCGACTCCGCAGGCGCGGCGCCAGCCCACGGCCGCTTTCGCCGCCGAGTTGATCGGAATCACGGTCGCCATGTTCATGCCAGTTCCAAGGCCGCGAACTCGCGCGCGTCCTCGCCCTTGGCGCGCTCCTGCCACGGGTCGGGCGTGCCTTCGAGCGCATGGCGCAGGCGCGCGTAGAGCGCCTTGCGCCCCTCGGCCTCCTGGACGATCTTCTGCTTCACATAATCGAGCCCGACCCGCGCGACGTAGTGAACCGTGCGGTCGAGATAGCGGGCTTCCTCGCGGTAAAGCTGCAGGAAGGCGCCGGAATATTCGAGCACCTCGTCGTGCGTCTTCACCTTGACGAGGAACTGCGCCACCTCGGTCTTGATGCCGCCATTGCCGGCGACATAGATTTCCCAGCCCGAGTCGACGCCGATCACGCCGACATCCTTGATGCCCGACTCGGCGCAATTTCGCGGGCACCCGGAGACCGCGAGCTTGACCTTGTGCGGCGCGTACATCTTCCAGAGGTCTTTCTCGAGCGCGATGCCCATGGCGGTCGAATCCTGCACGCCGAAGCGGCACCACTCGCTGCCGACGCAGGTCTTCACCGTGCGCAAGGCCTTGGCGTACGCGTGACCCGAAGGCATGTCGAGGTCGCGCCATACGTTCGGCAGGTCTTCCTTCTTCACCCCCAGCAGATCGATCCTCTGGCCGCCGGTGACTTTCACGGTCGGAATCTTGTACTTGTCGACCACCTCGGCGATGCGGCGTAGTTCCGAGGCCGTCGTCGTGCCGCCCCACATGCGCGGCACCACCGAGAACGTGCCGTCCTTCTGGATGTTGGCGTGCGCGCGCTCGTTGATGAAACGCGACTGCGGATCGTCCCGGACCTCGTGCGGCCAGGTGGAGAGCAGGTAGTAATTGAGCGCCGGCCGGCAGGTGGCGCAGCCGTTCGGCGTCTTCCACTCGAGGAACGCCGTCGCGTCCGGGATCGAGAGGAGCTTGTGCCGCTTGATCGTGGCGCGGACTTCCTCGTGCGTGTGCTCGGTGCAGGGGCACACCGGTTTCATCTTGGCTTCGGTCGGCTGGTATGCGCCACCGATTGTGGAGGCGAGGATCTGTTCGACGAGGCCCGTGCACGAGCCGCACGAGCTCGAGGCCTTGGTGTGCTTGCGAACATCGTCCAGCGTGAAGAGCCCCTGCGCCTTGATCGCCTGGACGATCGTGCCCTTGCATACGCCGTTGCAACCGCAGACCTCGGCCGTGTCGGCCATCGCCGCGGCCTTGCTCTGCCCCGCGTGGCCCGCGTTGCCGAGGTGCGACTGGCCGAACATGAGGTGGTCGCGCACCTCGTGGATGTCCTGCTTGTCGCGCAGGAGCTGGAAATACCACGAGCCGTCGACCGTGTCGCCGTAGAGCACGCCGCCCACGATCTTGTCGTCCTTGATGACGAGCTTCTTGTAGATGCCGCCGACCGCATCGTGCATGACGATCTCTTCGGTCTCGTCGTTGCCGATGAAGTCGCCCGCCGAAAAGAGGTCGATGCCGGTGACCTTCAGCTTGGTCGAGGTGACCGAGCCTTCGTAACGCCCGATCCCAAAATGCGCGAGATGATTGGCCGCGACCTTGCCCATCTCGAAGAGCGGCGCGACGAGGCCGTAGGCAATGCCGCGATGCGCGACGCATTCGCCGACCGCGTAGATCTTGGGGTCAAAAGTCTGCATCGTGTCGTTGACCACGATGCCGCGGTTGCAATGGATGCCCGCCGATTCGGCCAGCGCCGTGTTCGGCCGGATGCCCACCGCCATGACGACGAGATCGGCCACCAGCTCGCGCCCGTCCTTGAATTTGATGCCCTTCACGCGGCCGGACTTTCCATCCTCCGTATTGCCGACGATCTCGGAAGTCTGCGTCTTCAGCATGAACTGCAGACCCTTGGCCTCGAGCGACGCCTGCAGCATGCCGGCTGCGGTCTGGTCGAGCTGGCGCTCCATGAGCCAGTCCATCAGGTGCACGACCGTCACGTTCATGCCGCGCAGCTTCAGGCCGTTGGCCGCCTCCAGCCCCAACAGCCCGCCGCCGATCACGACCGCATGCTTGAAGCTGCCGGCGGCGTCGATCATCGCGTTGGTGTCGTGGATGTCGCGGTAAGTGATCACGCCCTCGAGCTTCGCGCCGGGAATCGGCAGCATGAAAGGCGTG
>JANXRZ010000147.1 GCA_025352885.1 Pseudomonadota bacterium
CAGCATGCCGATGATCATGGTGGGGTGGTCCTGGGCGGGCGGTGAAGGACAGGCATAGTGCCAGCTTTCCCGGAGTGAATCATGCGCCCGGGAGGCGTACTCAGGACGCGCGCTTCCCGAACTCCTTCTCCTGTAACGAACGCCACTGAATCTTTCCTGACGGCGTGCGGGGCAGGGCGTCGATGAATTCGATCCGGCGCGGGACCTTGTAGGCCGCCATCCTGGTTCGCATCCACTCGATGATGGACTCGGCGCTTGTCCCTGTTGCCTCGGGCTTGAGGACGACGACGCCCTTGACCGTCTCGCCCTTGCGCTCGTCGGGCGAGGCGATGATGCAGCACTCGCGGATCGCGGGATGCTGGTACATGGCTGCTTCGACCTCGGCCGGCCAGACCTTGAGCCCCGCGGAATTGATCATGCGTTTCAGCCGGTCCGAGATGAAGTAGTACCCGTCCTCGTCCATGCGCCCGAGGTCGCCTGTGCGGAAGAACGACTTGCCTTCGACCTCGACCCACGCCTCGCGGGTGGCCGCCTCGTTCTTCCAATAGCCGACCAGCATCTGCGGCCCGCGCACCACGATCTCCCCCGACTCGCCCGGCGGCAGGATCTTGAAGGTGACCGGGTCGATCACGTGCGACTCGGTGTCGAACGCCGGAATGCCGAGGCACTGTTTCTTCGCGCGCTGCGGCGGGTTCATGTGCGTCTGCGAAATCGTTTCCGTCAGCCCGTAGCCTTCGATGTAGTCGACGCCGCACCGCTCGCGCAGCTTTAGGGCGATCGCTTCCGGCATCGCGGCGCCGCCACCGAACATCCACTTCATCGACGACAGGTCGCGTTTCATCGCCTCGGGGTTTGACAGCAAGTCAACGGTCATCGTGGGGACGTTGTCCCAGTGAGAAACGCGATACCGCTCGACCAGCTCACCGGCGAGCGCCGGATCCCAGCGCTGCTGGATCACCATCGTGCCGCCGGCCTGCGCGGTCGCTAGAAGGCTGTGGACGAGGCCAGTGACATGGAAAAAGGGCGCGGTCGCGAGCGCCACGGTGTCGGCGGTCACGTGCTTCCACAGGATCGACCCGAGGACGTTGTGCATCACGGTCGCATGGGTGTGCATGCAGCCTTTGGGGTGACCGGTGCTGCCCGAGGTGTACGGCATGAGGCACAGCGAGTCGGGTTGCGCCGTAGACGGGGAAGGAGGGCGCTGCGAGGCCAGCGCGGCATCCCATACCGGGCTGCCGGCGACGAGCAGGTGATCGAGCGGGAGACCTGCAAACCGGGCGGCGACTTCTTGCCCGCAAATTGCGACGCGCGCATCGCTGTCCGCAAGGTAGTGCGCGAGCTCCCCAGATAGATTCGCCGGGCTCACCGGGACGACGACGGCATCGGCGCGAAGGATCGCGTGGAGCGCAATCACGAAATGCGCGCTGTTCTGTAAAACGACGAGCACGCGATCCCCGGCGCGGACGCCGCACGCTTGCTGCAGGTGCCCGGCCAGCGCGTTCACTTGCCTCCGGGCCGCGGCGTAGGTCAGCGACTCGCCCTGGAAATGCAGCAGCGCTTTTTCAGGCGATCGCAAGGCTGACGCGTCGAACGCGGCATGTAGAGTGCGCTGCGCCGGCGGCAGGCTTCGCGGCAGCCCCGGCGGCCAGAAATCGAAGTGGCTTCCCATGGCGCCGAAGTATAAAGGGACTGAAACCCGCGTCCGCGCAACGGGGTTTCCGTTATGCTTTAAGGGCTGGATAAAACCAAGGAAACCTGCTTGACCAACCGTTGGCGCCCTCTTGTCGCTCTGTTCGCTATGGCACTTTGCTCATGCGCATTTGCGCAAGCCTGGCCTTCCGGCCCGGTGCGCATGCTGATCCCGTTTGCCGCAGGCAGCGCGACGGATGTGTATGCGCGGCTCGTGGCCAAGCACCTTTCGGACGAATTCGGGCAGCAGTTCCTGGTGGAACCCAAGCCCGGCGCCAATGGATCGATTGCCGCGCAGCAGGTCGCCAAATCCAAACCCGACGGGCTCACGCTGTTTTTCACGACCAACACGACGCATGCGGCCAACCCAAGCCTCATGAAGCAGATGACCTACGATCCGGTAAAGGACTTCGAGCCGGTCACCAAGATCGGAGGCATCGGATTCTTCATGGCGGTGAGCGCAACCTCGCCCTACAAATCGGTTCCGGACATCGTCGCCGCGGCCAAGGCGCAGCCCGGAAAAATCTCCTATGCTTCCGGCAACAGCGTCGGCATCCTCGCAGGGGCCACGCTGCAGAAAATGACCGGCACGGACATGACGCATGTGCCTTACAAGAGCACGCCGCAAGCCTTGGTGGACGTGATCGGCGGGCAGGTGACCTTCCTCTTCGTTGACCTTTCGGTAAGCCGCCCGCACCTGCAGTCCGGGCGCGCAAAGCTTCTTGCGGTAGCGACACTGAAGCGCTCGCCGCTCGCACCCGATATCCCGTCGATGGACGAGCTGGGGTACAAGGGCTTCGACATCCCGGCGTGGTTCGGCCTCTTTGCACCGGCCGGAACGCCGAGGGAGGTCGTGACGCGGCTGAATGCCGAGATGGTGAAGATCATGGCCAGGTCGGAGGTCAAGCAGCAGCTCGCTTCGATGGGCATCGATGCTTACACGAGCACGCCCGAGGAACTCGGCGACTACGTGAAAAGCGAAATCCAGAAATGGGCGCGCCTGGTGAAGGACGCCGGGATCCAGCCCGAGTAAGGACAGGCCATGCTCGAAGGCGTCCGCATCCTCGACCTTTCGCATGTGCTCGGCGGGCCGTTCGCCGGGCAATTGCTCGCGCAGTTGGGCGCAGAGGTCTACAAGATCGAGTCGCCCGACGGCGACTTCTCGCGCACCGTGCCGCCGCACTGGTTCGAAGGGGACTCGTCTTTCTTCCTCTCATGCAATCGGGGGAAGAAGTCGGTCGTGCTCGACCTCAAGCACCCGGAGGGCAAGCAGGCATTGATCGACCTCGTCAAGGCGGCCGACGCGGTCATCTACGGCTTCGCGCCCGATGTGCCGAAGCGGCTTGGCATCGATTTCGAGTCGCTCGCGAAAATCAATCCGCGCATCGTGGTGGGCGAACTCATCGGCCTGCATGACGAGCCGCCGTATTCCAAGGCGCCGTCCTTCGACCTCATCGTGCAGGCGATCGGCGGCTTCATGAGCCTCACCGGCGACAAGGGCGGGACACCGGCGCGCGCCGGCTACCAGATCGCCGACCTCGCCGGCGGCTTGTACCTCGCCGTGGGCACGCTGGGCGCGCTCTTCAAGGCGCTCAAGAGCGGAAAGGGGACGAAGGTTCAGGTTTCGCTCCTGGATTGCCAACTCGCGATGCTCACCTGGCAGGCGCAAAACTTCTTCATCTCTGGCGAAGTCCCGCGCGCGAACGGATCGCGGCACCCGATGATCGCGCCCTCCGAAGTCTTCAAGTGCGCCGACGGCGAGTGGCTCGCGGTGTCACCCACGGGCGAAAGCTTCTGGCGCGACTTCTGCGGCGTGCTCGGACGGCCGGAACTCGCCATCGATCCGCGATTTTCTAGCGCCAAGGCGCGCATTGCCAATGTCGATGCGCTTTCGGCCGTGCTCTCGCAAGTGTTCGCCTCGAAGCCGGCCGGCGAATGGGAGGCGGAGTTTTTCGCAGCGCGCGTGCCGGCGGGAAAGGTCAAGGACGTGAACGAGTCGGTGACCCAGCCGCTCGCGCAGCTGCGCGGCATGGTCGATGAAGTCGCAAACCCGGCCACGGGAAATTTGATGCGCATGCTCGGCAGCGCGTTCAAGTTCGAAGGCTCTCCCCAGCTTGCCTACCCGCCGCGGCTCGGGGCGAATACGTTTGAAGTTTTGTCCGCACTGTGCGAATACCCGCAGGCTCGGTTGCTGGGTCTCGCAGCGGCCGGCGCGGTTGTCCAGGCCGCCTGAACATGGTCACGGAGGCCACCGGCGAGGAGATTCAAGGCCTTTTCGATGCGGCTCCGGTCGCCATCCTTGTGGCCCACGACAAGGCGTGCAAGCGCATCACAGGCAACCGCTTCGCATACAAAATGCTCGGGTTGCCGCCCGGGAACATCTCGCGCACGGCGCCGGACGGCGAGCGCATCCGCTACCGAATCCTGTCCGATGGCGTGGAATTGCCGCTGCATGAGCTGCCGCTCCAGCACTGCGCCGCGGGCGGCGCTCCGGTGCTCGACGGGGAGCTCGAATTCACCTTCGACGGACGGCCGTCGGTGCATGTCACCTGCAACGCGATGCCGCTGCACGATGAGCAGGGCGGCGTGCGCGGCGCCATCGCGGTCTACACCGACATCACCCAACGCCGCCGAGGCGAGGAGCTGCTGCGGCTCATCACCGACAACATTCCCGCCCTGATCGCCTATGTGGACCGGGATTTTCGCTACCAGCTGAACAATCGCGTGTACGGCACGTGGTTCGGCGAGGAGAACTCGGATGTTTCGGGCCGCACTGTCCGCGACGTGCTGGGGGACGCGGGCTGGGAAAAAGTGCGCCCCTACATGGAGACCGCGCTGGCAGGCGTGCAAGTTTCGTTCGAGAGCGAGATCGAGCTGCGTGACATCGGCAAGCGCTGGGTCAGTGCGTCTTACGTCCCGCACTTCGGGGCCTCGGGCACGGTAGAGGGCCTGGCGCTTTTCGCAAACGACCTCACCGACCGCCACGCCGCTGAAGAAGCCCTCCACCGCAGCGAGGAGACGCAGCGCCTGCTCGTGACGCTGCACGACACGATGCGCAGCCTGCGCGATCCCGCACAGGTCATGCAGGAGACGGTCACCCTGGTGGGACGCTACTTCAACGTCATTCGCTGCGCCTATGCGGAGGTGGATTCTGCGGAAGACGTCCTCACGATCACTCGCGGCTATACGCAAGGCGTGCCTACGATGGCCGGGACCTATCCGCTCCGGGTGTTCGGCCAGGGGCTCATCGAAGAACTGAAGGCAGGCCGCACGGCGGTGATCAACGACCTCGCCGAGGACGGCCGGACGGCCGGTCAGGAAGCGCAGGCGATCTTCCAGCGCATGGAAATCCGCTCGATGATTTGCGTGCCGCTCGTGAAGGAGGGCCGGTTCGCGGCGCTGCTCGTCATGTGCGACCGCCTGCCGCGCGACTGGGACGTGAGCGACGCGTGGCTGCTCGAGCAGGTCGCCGAGCGGACCTGGCTGGCGCTGGAGAATGCGCGGACCGAGGCGGCGCTGCACGAAGCCGACCGGCGCAAGGACGAGTTCCTCGCCACCCTTGCGCACGAGCTGCGCAACCCGCTTGCGCCGATCCGCACGGCGATCGAGATCGTTCAGCGGATCGGGTCGGACGATCCGCGGCTGCGCTCTTCATGGGAAATCGTCGACCGGCAGGTGCGCCACATGACGCGGCTGGTGGATGACCTGCTCGACGTGGCGCGGATCACGCGAGGCAAGATCCGCCTGCGCAGGCAATCCATCGGGCTTGCGCAGGTCGTGCAGGACGCCGTGGAATCCGCGCGCCCGTACATCGAGGCGTCGGGCCATGTCCTCGAAGTGACCGTGGAAGAGGAGCCGATTACCGTCCACGCCGATCCCACCCGCCTTACGCAGATCTTCTTCAACCTGCTCAACAATGCTGCGAAGTTCACGCCCGCAGGCGGCCATTTGTGGCTGTCGGCCAAGCGAGAAGGCGAGTTCGCCGTGATCTCGGTGCGCGACGACGGCCTGGGGGTCGCCAAAGAGCACCTGCCGCAACTTTTCGAGATGTTCGCGCAGGTGTCGCCGGCGATCGAGCGCTCGGAGCAGGGGCTGGGCATCGGCCTTGCGCTCGTGCGAGGCCTCATCGAACTCCATGGCGGCACAGTGGAGGCGCTCAGCGACGGGCCTGGGAAGGGCAGCGAGTTCGTCGTGAAGCTGCCGCTCGGCGAGTCTGCGCCCGATACGAGGCCTGCTGTCGCGGGGCCCGCGCAGGTGGCCGACGCCGGGCAGCGCCGCCGCGTCCTGATCATGGACGACAACCGCGATGCGGCGGACAGCCTCGGGCAGCTCCTCGGCCTGCTCGGGCACGAGATCCACGTCGCTTACGATGGCCTGGAGGCCTTGCGGATGGCGCAGGCGCTGGTCCCGGATGCCGTGCTGCTCGACATCGGGATGCCGGGACTCAATGGCTACGATGTTGCGGCCCGGCTGCGCGAACTGCCCGGCGGTCGCGGCATGCTCCTGCTGGCGCTGACCGGCTGGGGTCAGGAGGAGGACAAGCGGCGCGCCATCGATGCCGGCTTCGACCACCACCTCACCAAGCCCATCGACGCCGCCATGGTCACCGCATTGCTGAAAAGAGGCCAAGCTGACAAAAAGGGGCCAGGCTCGCCTTTGTTAGATCGAGATCAATAGGTAAGCCAAATCCGTTTGCCGAAAAAAATCGAGCCTGGCCCCTTTTTTGGTGTCACCCTCCTTCTGGCGCAACGCGCAGCAGCATCGCGGCGCACAGTTTATAAAAAAACAGGAGACAGAACGATGAAGACCATTTTGGGCCGATTTGCCGCCTGTGCAATCGCTGCGGCCGGCGCTTTCCCGGGCGTTACCCAGGCTGCCTATCCCGACCAGCCGATCAACATGATCGTCGCTTACGCGCCGGGCGGCGGCACGGACATCGCCGCGCGCGTGATGATCCCGTTCATCGAGAAGTATCTCGGCGAAGGCGCCAAGATCAACGTGATCAACCGCCCGGGCGCGAGCGGCGACATCGGCTTCAGCGCGCTCGCCGCAGCGATTCCCGACGGCTACACGATCGGCTTCATCAACACGCCGCCGGTGCTGGCCACGCCGATCGAGCGGAAGACCGGCTACACGTGGCAGTCGTACGACCTGCTCGGCAACGTGGTGGACGATCCCGGCACCTTCTGCGTTCATTCGGAGAGCCCGCACAAGACGCTTGCGGACCTCGCAGCCTTTGCGAAGGCGAATCCCGGCATGGTCACCGTGGGCAGCACGGGCGTGGGGTCGGACGACCATCTCGCGATGATGCAGTTCGAGAAGAGCGCCGGCGTGAAGATGAACCACATCCCGTTCAAGGGCTCCTCCGAAACCCGCAATGCGGTGATCGGCAAGCAGATCGTCGTGGCCGCGATCAACGTGGGCGAGGCGCTCCAGTACCTCAAGGGCGGCTCGCCGATCCGCTGCCTCGGGCAGATGACGCAGGCGCGCATGAGCATGGCTTCCGACTGGCCGACCTTCAAGGAGCAGGGCTTCAACTTCGAGATGGCCTCGCTTCGTGGACTGGCGGCGCCCAAGGGCCTACCGCCGGCGATCCGCGACCGGTTGGTCGGCGCGATCGAACGCGCGGCGGCCGATCCCGCGATGCGCGCGGCTGCAGAGAAGGTGTTCGCGCCGATCCGCTACCTCGGACCGACGGCGTATGCGGACGAACTGCGCACGGCCGAGACGTTGTTTCGCCAGATGTGGAAAGAAAATCCCTGGGTGGATAAATAGGAGCATGGCAATGCACGATTTGGTGATCCGCGGCGGGACGGTCGTCGATGGCACAGGCGCCCCGTCCTTTACGGCCGATGTAGCGGTCAGCGATGGGCGCATTGCGGAGGTTGGCAAGGTCGGCGCCGGCAAGCGCGAAGTCGATGCGACCGGATTGCTTGTTGCGCCGGGATGGGTCGACATCCACACGCATTACGACGGGCAGGCGACCTGGGACGCCAACATGACGCCCTCGTCCTGGCACGGCGTGACCACCGCGATCATGGGCAACTGCGGCGTCGGATTCGCGCCGGCCCACACGCACCAGCGGCAATGGATGATCGAACTGATGGAAGGCGTCGAGGACATCCCCGAGGCTGTGCTCGTCGAAGGCGTGCGCTGGGAGTGGGAGAGCTTTCCCGAGTACCTCGATGCGCTGGAGCGGATGCCGCGCGTCATGGATATCGGCGCGCAGATCCCGCATGGGGCGTTGCGCGTGTTCGTGATGGGCGAGCGTGGGGCAGGGCGCGAGGTTGCGACCGATGCGGATATTGCGTCCATGGCGGCGTTGGCGAAAGAGGCCGTGGCGGCCGGGGCGTTCGGCTTTACGTCATCCCGCACGATCGTCCATCGCACGAGCAAGGGCGAAGCGGTGCCGAGCCTCGGTGCGCCTTCGCACGAATTGCAGTCGATCGCCCGCGCAGTCGGCGAGACCGGCAAGGGGGTGCTCCAGCTGATCTCGGATTTCGACGAACTGGACGAGGAATTCCAGCTGATTCGCGACGTGGCGTCGGTCAGCGGCCGCCCCCTTTCGTTTACGCTTTTGCAGCACGACTTCAAGTCCGAGCGCTGGCGCGAAGTGCTCAAGCGCGTGACGGCCGCGCGAGCCTCGGGTCTCGACATCAAGGCGCAAGTGGCGTGCCGCGCGATCGGCATGGTGCATGGCCTCGAGTGCTCCATGCACCCGTTCTTCCTGTGCCCGTCATACAAGGAAGTGGCCGACCTGCCGCTGGCCGAGCGCGTGCAGAAGCTGCGCGATCCGGCGCGGCGCTCGAGGATCCTCACCGAGTGGAAGAACCCGCCCGGCAACCGGCGCCTCGACAGCATCACCCAGCACCTGCACAAGTACTACTTGATCGGCGAGAGCTCGGAGTACGAGCCGCGGTCCGAAGACAGCATTGCGGGCATCGCCGCGAGCACCGGACGCCTGCCCGAAGAAGTCGCGTACGAGTTCCTGCTGAAAGAAGAGGGCAAGCAGAAATTCTATTTCCCGCTCTATAACTACACGTCCTCGGACCTGAGCGCCGTGCACGAGATGATGAGTCACCCTGCGGCGCTGTTGGGGCTCGGTGACGCTGGCGCGCATTGCGGCTACATCTGCGACGCGAGCTATCCGACGTACCTCGTGAAGCATTGGGCGCGGGATCGGACCCGCGGGCCGAAATTCGGTCTCGAGTACCTGGTCGAGATGCAGACCAGGCGCAATGCACGCGCCATCGGGCTGAAAGATCGCGGCGCGCTGCTGCCGGGCATGAAAGCCGACATCAACCTCATCGACTACGACAAGCTCGGCCTCTCGACGCCGCAGATGCTTTACGACCTCCCCGCCGGCGGCCGCCGGCTCGTGCAGAAAGCTTCCGGCTACGTCGCCACCCTCGTATCCGGCGAAGTCGTCACGGAGGAGGGTGTCGCCACCGGCGCACTTCCCGGTCGCCTGGTTCGCGCCTAAAACGGGGCCAGGCTCAAACCTGACAAAAAGGGGCCAGGCTCAAAGCTGACAAAAAGGGGCCAGGCTCAAAGCTGACAGGACGGGGCCAGGCTCGTCATTTTGTTAGATCGAACAGGGAAGCCAAACCCTTTTGTCGGAAAAAATCGAGCTTGGCCCCTTTTTGTCAGCTTTGAGCCTGGCCCCTTTTTGTCAGGTTCGAGAATTGACGCGGTCGCAGGATGTAGATACAGTAATTACATGAAGCGATCCTCATCCACCGCCGCGGCGAAAACCACAACCAAAGTCGAGCTCAAGGTCGTACGCATCGGAAATTCGCGTGGCGTGCGGCTGCCCAAGAGCGTGATAGAGCGTTACAAAATTGGTGACGCCCTTGTCCTTGAGGCACGCGAAGACGGGCTCCTTTTCAGGGGTTCTGGGGACAAACGCATGACTTGGGAAGAAACCTTTCGCGATATGGCTTCCGAGGCCGAGGACTGGAGCGACCTGGACGCTGCAATCGGCGACGGAATCAAGTCCACCGAGAAATGGTGAGCCGCGCGGTCGGGCGGTACGGCATCTATCTTGCGAATCTCGACCCCACCGTGGGCAGCGAGATCGCAAAAACCCGGCCCGTCGTAGTCGTGAGCCAGGACGACATGAACCGTTTCCTGGATACCGTTGTCGTGTGCCCGCTCACGACGCGACTACATCCCCGATGGCGCAGCCGGATCCAAATTTCCTGCGCGGGCCGCAAGGCCGAGATCGCCGTCGATCAAGTCAGGACGCTGAGCAAGGACAGGCTGGGGCGCCGGCTCGACGTCCTCGATCCGGCAACTGCGGGAGACCTTCGCCGGCTGATCACCGAGATGTACGGCGAGTGAGAACGATCGCGTGAGCTAGTCCGGCTTGATCCCCGCTTCCTTGATCACGCCGGCCCACTTGGCGGTGTCGTCGCGGATGATCTTCTCGAACTCGGCGGCCGACGTCCCGGTCGGGATCAGGTCCATCTGCACGAGCTTCTGGTTCCAGGCCGGATCTTTTACGATGGCCACCAGCTCGCGATTCAAGCGGGCGACGATCGCGGGCGGCGTGCCCGCCGGCGCGGCGACGCCGAACCACGCAGTGACCTCGAATCCGGGATAGCCCACTTCGGCGAAAGTGGGCAGGTCCGGCGAGTTGGGCGAGCGGTTGGCCCACGCGAGCGCGAGCACTTTCACCTTGCCGGCCTTGATGTGACCCTCGGCGACGATCCGGCCTTCGAAGTACACGTCGATGCGATCGGCGATGAGGTCGGTCAGCGCAGGGCCCGTTCCCTTGTAAGGCACTGGGAGGAAGTCGACGGCCATGCGCTTCTGGAAGAGCTCGAGGGCGAGGTTGGGCATCGTTCCACCACCGAGCGTCCCGGCCGTGATCTTGCCGGCGCCCTGCCTGGCCCGCGCGACGAGCTCCTGAACGGAATTGACACCCAGCGAGCTGCGCACCATGACCGTATACGGGTAATACGCGACGTGGCTGATCGGCACGAAATCACGCAGCACATCGAACGGCAGCCCGCCCGGGCCATAGAGCGCGGTGTTCGTCGCGAACGTGGTGGTTGCGTAGATCAGCGTGTAGCCGTCCGGCGGACTCTTTGCCACGGCTTCCATCGCGATGCGCGAAGCCGCGCCCGGCCGATTCTCCGGCACGACCGCCTGGCCGAGCCTCTCCTGCAGCGCCTGCGCAACGACGCGGGCGGACGAATCGGTGTTTCCTCCGGGAGGAAACGGGATGACGAGCTTGATGGCGCGTGCCGGCCAAGTCTGGGCGTACGCCGATGCGGAGACGATCATGCAGGCGGTTGCGAGCACGAGACGCAAAACGATTGCGATCAACTTACCCTCCCTGAACGGTCTGAGCCTGGCCCCTTGTCCAGCCACTTCGTGAGGGTCGCATGGATCGCCGCGATGCGCACCGGCTTGGCAACGTAGTCGTTCATGCCGGCGGCGATAAGACGCTCCCTATCCCCGGCCATCGCGCTCGCAGTCATGGCGATGATCGGGAGGTCTGCCAGCGCCGGGTCTTCGCGCAGCTTGCGGGTCGTCTCCACACCGTCCATGTCCGGCATGTGGAGGTCCATGAGCACGATGTCGAATGCGCCGGGCCATATCGCCTCGAGCGCGGCCCGCCCGCTAGCCGCAATGGTTACGACGGCACCCGTCGCCTCCAGGATGCCTTGCGCGACCATCTGGTTCACTTCATCGTCTTCGACGACGAGGATGCGCGCGCCGACCAGGCCGGACCCGGGCGCAGCCGCAGCCGCCTTCGATGCTGGTGTCCCCGTTGCACGACCCGGCTCCACGACTTCACATGGCACCGTGAACCCGAAGACGCTTCCCTGACCCGCTACGCTGCGAACGTCGATGCCGCCGCCCATCGCCTTCGCCAGCCGC
>JANXRZ010000153.1 GCA_025352885.1 Pseudomonadota bacterium
CCAACAATCTCAAGGAGTTGATTGCCCTTGCGCGCGCGAAGCCCGGCGAGCTTTCCTATGGCACGCCCGGTCTTGGCACGACGCACCACGTGATGGGCGAGCTGCTCAAGCTCACCACCAAAATCAACCTCACGCACGCGCCTTTCCAGGGCGGCGGCCCGAGCCTCGCCGCCGTCACCGGCGGGCATATCCAGCTCGTCTACGGCAACGCGAACGAGGTCGCCCCATCGGCCAAGTCCGGCAAGGTCAAGCCGATCGTCGTCACGTCCCGCGAGCGCGCCGACGTGCTGCCCGATACGCCGACCATGCGCGAAAGCGGCTTCCCCGAGCTCGAGGCGACCAACTGGAGCGGTCTCGTGGTGTCGGCCGCCACGCCGGCGGCCATGATTGCGCGGCTGAACAAGGACCTCAATGCGGCTCTTGCGATGCCCGAAGTGCAAGCCAAGTTCAAGGGATTCGGCATGGTCCCGACGCCCTCGACGCCCGAGCAGTTCCAGGCCTTCCTGCAGTCGGAAACCGCGCTCTACGGGCGTGTGGTCAAAGAGGCCGGGGTCAAGGCGGAGTAGCTGGCATCTCGTTGGGCGAAGCTGCCGGACCATTCGCGACCCTCGTGGTATCTTCATCCGAACAACGATTCGTGAGGGCACTTCGCCATGGAACACATGATCCAACTACACATTGAGAAATTGCCCGAGGGCATGTATCTCGCAACAAGCGACGAGGTGCAAGGCCTTGTCGCGCAGGGCCGCACGATCCAGGAGACGATCGAGATTGCGCGTGATGTGGCCAAGAAATTGATCGAGGCGCAGTCCGGCGCGAGCGTTACGCCGTTGAAGCCTGTGCGTGAGGCGTTCGACTACCCGCTGATCATTGCGACCTGATGGGTCGTCTGGCCGGCTTCAGCTATCGGGAAATTGTCAGGCGTCTGAAACAACTCGGATTGGAGTTTCACCGGCAGGCCGCGGGCTCGCACGAAATCTGGTTCAACCCTCCGCTTGATCGCTACACGACGATTCCGAACCACCCTGGAGACATGCCGGAAGGCACATTGCGCGCCATCCTTAAGCAGGCCACCCCTTCTGTGGTCCGCTTGGCGACTTAGCCAGCGTCAGTTGCCCGCGGTGATCTTGTTCTCGCGGACGACCTTGCCCCAGCGCTCGACTTCGCTTGCGACAAATTTTTGGAGTTCGGGCGGCTGGGAGAGCGTCATGACGAGACCCTGACCGACCAGCTTCTCGCTCACGCCGGGATTCTTCAACGCATTGGCGAATTCCGAATTCATGCGGGCGATGATCGGCGCAGGAGTTTTCGCCGGAGCGAACACACCCCACCACGATTCGGCTTCAAGCCCGGGCAAGCCGGCCTCCGACACCGTCGGCACCTCCGGTAGGCTCGGAAACCGCCTGGCCGAGGTTACGGCAAGCGCACGCAGCTTTCCGGTCTGGATGTGCGGCGCGAAGAGCGCAACTGATGCGATGGAAACCGGCACGTGGCCGGCGACCGAATCTGTAATCAGCGGCCCGCCGCCCTTGTATGGCACATGCGTCATCGAGAAGCCGTTCTGCTTGCCGGCCATCGAGACGAAAAGATGCGCGAGGCTGCCTGATCCGATCGTGCCGTAACCTACAGAATCCGGCTTCGCGCGCACCGCGGCGAGCACGTCGCCCAGCGTCTTGTAGGGCGTCGAAGGATGCGTGGTGAACACCATGGGCGACTTGCCTATCAGCATGACGGGCGCAAGGTCGTTCAGCGTGTCGAACTGCATGTTGGGAATGAGGCTCGGATTCACGCCATGCGTGTCGAACACCACGGCGAACGTGTAGCCGTCGGGCGGCGCCTTGGCGACGACTGCAGTGCCGATCGCCCCTGAAGCGCCGCCGCGATTCTCGATCACCACCTGCGTGCCGAGCGCCTGCTGCAAATGCGGCTGCACATGGCGCGCGATCTGGTCCGTCGTCCCGCCCGGCGGAAAAGGCACCACGAGCTTGATGGGCTGCGAGGGCCAGGCCTGGGCCTGCACAGCCAATGGCGCGGCGCTGCATACGGCCAATGCCAGGGCGGCAAGGATTGTTCTTCGATTCATTTCGTCTCCTCAGGTTGGCCTGCGCGCCATGAAGGCCGGCGCCATTGTCGTCAGTCTCTCATCCGAGATCCGTCCGCTCCTGGTCATGTAGTCATACGCGAGAGGCCAGGGTGCGAGCTTCAACTTGTCTGGAAAACGCTCGTACCAGTACGACGACTGGTTGGCGGCCGCATGCAGTTTCTCGACGACCGGGCGGCGCTGCTGCTCGAAAGCCGCGAGGGCGGCAGGCACATGGGGGCCTGCTTCGCCAAACGCGCGATCAAGGGCGATCGCGTCCTCGAAAGCCGAGCGCGTGCCGGAGCCGATCGAAAAGTGCATGGTCCTGAGCGCGTCACCGATCAGGATCACGTTTCCCGCGGACCAGTTATGGTTGGAGACCAGCGGGAACTGCCGCCACACCGACTTGTTCGAGATCAGCTCATGGCCGCCTAAGTCCGGCGCGAAGACCTGCTCACAATAGGACCGTGAGGCCGCTTCATCTTTTGTGTCGAGCCCGGCGCGCCGCCAAGTGTCTGCATCGCACTCGACAATGAAGGTGCTCATGTCCGGTGCGTAACGATAGTGGTGGGCGACAAATGCGCCGTCGGCGTTTTCCCGGAAGGTGAGCGTGAGGCACTCGAACACCTGCGACGTTCCGTACCAGGCAAAGCGATTCTGGAGCCACTCGACCCTCGGCCGGAACTGCGATTCGAAAGTCCTTCGCACGAGTGAGTTGGCGCCGTCGGCTCCGACGATGAGATCGGCCGGGCCGAGTTCCGCAAGCGAAGACACCGTGTGCGAAAAGTCGACTCTGACCCCACTTTCGTGGCAGAGGCGCTGGAGGAACTGGCTAAGGGCAAGGCGCGAGATTGCCGAGAAGCCATTGCCGTCGATGTCGACCTGTTCGTCCCGGTGCACGATGCGCTGCATCGGCCAGCGCTCCATGCGCGCGGAAAGCTGAGCGTGGAGGTCCGGGGCATCGCGCTCGAGGAAGGCGAGCGCGCCTTGAGAGAACACGACCCCGAACCCAAACGTGGCGTCGGCCGGGTTTTGCTCGTAGACGCGAATCTCCCACGTCGGGTTGCGGCGCTTGATGAGTAGCGAGAACAGGAGGCCGGCCGGGCCGGCACCGAGCACGGCGATCTTCAAGGCCGCTATCCGGCTGCGCTGCTGCCTGCGCTGGTGCCCGCGATCTTCCCGAACACCGCGCCGTTGGTAAGGCCCGTGCCGCCCGGATAGTTAAAGTAAAAAATCCCGCCGACCAATTCGCCTGCCGCGTACAGGCCGGGAATCGGCACGCCGTCAGTCGAGATCACTTGCGCGTCGGTGTTAATGCGCAGGCCGCCGAACGTGAACGTGATGCCGCACGTGACCGCATAAGCCTCGTAAGGCGGCGTGTCGAGCGTATTGGCCCAGTTCGATTTCGGTATTGCGAGGCCCTCCGTCCTGCGCCCGTCCTTGACGTTCGGGTTGAACGGGATGTCCTGCTTTACCGCCGCGTTGTATGCCTGAAGTTCCGTGAGCGCGACTTCCGCATTCACGTCGTCGAGCTTCTTCACAAGGTCTTCGAGCGAATTCGCGGTGACCTTGGTGACTTGCTTGATGCGGTACTCGTCACGCAGCTGCGGCTTCATCTTCGCGTCGAAGATCTGCCACGCGAACTGGCCGGGCTGGTTGAGGATCACGCGTCCGTACTTTGCGTAGGTGTAGTTGCGGAAGTCGGCGCCCTCATCGACAAAGCGCTTGCCCTCTGCGTTGAGGTAAACGCCCCAGGGATACGAATGCTTCTGGAACTGGTCGCCGACCGCAAGGTCGCCGAATTCCGGCGCATTGCGCTCCCACGCCACGGCATGACAGCCGGACCAGTTGCCGGTAGGCGCCGCGCCGATGTCGAGCGCCATGCGAATGACGTCACCGGTGTTGAACCGCGTGCCACGCACCTTTGCCAGTTCCCAGCCCGGTCCAAGGTACCGCGCGCGCATCTCCGGATTCGCCTGGAACCCGCCGGCCGCGAGCACCACCGCCTTCGCGCGCACTTCCGCCGTCTTCCCTTTGACTTTAACTTTCACGCCTTTGACCCCATCGTCATCGGCGATCAAGGCGGTGACTCGCGCCTCATACCAGACCTCAATGCCGTTCTTTTTCGCCGCGTTGGTGAGGTTCTCGACCAGGCCGGGGCCGCCGCCCACCGCCTCGACCGTCAGCCCGCCCCAGAATTTGAACCGGCCGCCGATGTTGAACGCCTGCCGGCCCCAGGCGGCGGTGAACCGCACGCCCTTCTTCTGCATCCAGGCGACCGTGTCCATGCTGCGCTTGACCAACAGCTCGGTGAGGTCGGGGTCGCAGCGAAATTCGGTCACCCGCGCCATGTCGTCGAGGAACTGGTCCTGCGTGTAAGTGCCGAAGTCGGTGCGCGCGACTTCTTCATCGGACAAATCCGGGATGGCGCGCTTGAGGTCGTCGACCCCGTTGTAGACCACGCGCATGAGGCCTGCGGTAAAGCGCGAGTTGCCGCCCGCCTCGTCCTCGGGGGCGCGCTCGAGAACGAGCACCCGCGCGCCTTTTTCCTGCGCCGCCAGCGCCGCGCAGAACGCCGCGTTGCCTGCTCCCACCACTACGACATCGAAGTCCTTGCTCATCTTTTTACGCCCTTCATTGCGGTGCTGCGTTGATCTTGTGCGCGAGGTCGGTCATGAACGCGAACTCCTTCGCCACGAACTTCGCAAATTCGTCCGGCGGCATGCCGACGCCTTCCAATCCCTGTGCGTCGAATTGTGCGCGTATCTCCGGGTCTGCAAGTACTTTTGCCGTCTCGGCATGCAGGCGGGCCACGATTTCGGGAGGCGCACCGGCGGGCAGCCACAGGCCGAACCAGTTGATCAGGTTATAGCCCTTGAAGCCCTGCTCCTCCATGGTCGCCACGTCCGGCAGTCCCTTCCAACGGCGTGCGCCGGTCAGCGCAAGCGCGCGCAGCTTGCCCGCCTGCACCTGCTGCGCGGCGAGCTGCGTGCCGACGAAGAACATCTCGATGCGGCCCGACATGAGGTCGGTCATGACCTCGGCCACGCCCTTGTATTGAACACCCACGATGTCGGTGCCGGACATCGCTTTCATGACCTCGGCGGGAACATGGCTCGCCGTGCCGATGCCGGCGGACCCGTAATTGAGTTTGCCCGGCTGCTTTTTCGCCAGCTCGATCAGCTCGCGAACGTTCTTAACGGGAAGGCTCGGCGGCACGACGAGCACCTGGCCGAAATTCTGCGCGATGAGCGTCACATGGGTGAAATCCTTCACCGGATCGAAAGGCACGTTCTTGCTGAAGGGCGGCGTGTTCGTATGCGATGCGGTCGTAACGAGCCACGTGTACCCGTCGGGCGGGGTCTTGGCCGTGTAGGCCGTGCCCACGATGCCGCCGGCGCCGGCGCGATTCTCGACGACCAGCGGCTGGCCGAGGGAGGCGCTCATCTTCGGGGTGAGCATGCGGATCAGGAGGTCAGGGGGGCCGCCGGGCGGCGACGGCACCACAACCCGGATCGGCTTATTGGGATAAGGCTGCGCCATCGCTGCCGAGGGGACGAACAGCGCCAGGCAAGCGCAGAGCAAGAGCTTTCTCATTCGGTGACTTCCTGTCTTGAACCATCCCCGGCCGAGCGCAGGATCGCCTCGAGCACGGCGACATTGTGCACGGCGTCGCCGCCCGGCGCTGCGAGCGGCTGGCCTGCCATCACTGCGCGTGCGAAGTCTTCGAGTTCCGCGCGCTCGGTGCTGGTAGATGGAAACCGCATCACCTGCGGCGGCTTTTTGAGCATCACGTTCTCCCGGTCGATGAGGGAGACCCGGAGATCCCACGTGATCAGGTGCTCGACTTCGCCGACCTCCGCCCAGCCGTTCGAGCCCATCACCTGCAGGCGCCAGGTTTCTGACGTGGCAATCACGGTCCCGAGATACCCGGTAGCGCCACTCTTGAACTTGAACAGCATCGAAGTCGTGTCATCCACCCCATAGTCGAGCGCCCGACGAGCGCTTTGCGCAACCACCGATTCGATATGGCCTCCGAGAAACAG
>JANXRZ010000158.1 GCA_025352885.1 Pseudomonadota bacterium
CCGAAGACCCGATGCCCCACGAGCCGTAGTTGATCGGCCGGTTCTGCGCCTTCGCCCAGTCGATGAATCCCTTCACATCCTTGTAGGGCGCGTTTCCCGGCGCAACCAGCAGCACGCTGCCGTAGGACAACTGCGTGACCGGCGCGAGATCCTTCGCGTCGTACGGCAGCTTCGCGTACATCACGGGATTGTTTACCGTCGTCGACATCGTCGTGATCATGAACGTATGCCCGTCGGCCGGGGCCTTGAGCAACGCCTGGGTGCCGATGATGGTATTCGCACCGGGGATCGCGTCGACGACGACGGGTTGGCCCAGGCGCGTCGAGAGCCGCTCGCCGATGGTGCGCGTGAGCACGTCGATCGCGCCGCCGGGCGGAAACGGCGTGATCAGCCGCATCGGCTTACTGGGAAACTCCGACTGGGCGGCGACCGTCGTGATAAAAAAAGCCAACGCAAGGGCACTCAATAACCGCCGACCGCCACGCATGCCTTCTCCTTGATCCCGCGCCCGATTTAGTGAACCATTCTACACAGCGTGGCGCAGCCGCTGCGCTCGCGTTAAAGGGAAAAACGCAATGCAACGACGGGGGTTCCTTAAGGCCGCGGGCGGCGCCGCGCTTGCGTGCGCGTTTGCGCCTCGGTGGTCCCACGCCCAGCCGCCACTGCGCTTTGCGGACATGCACGCGCACTTGCGCTTCAAGCAGGGCGAGACGATGCGCACTTTCATGGCCGCGGGCGGCATGCTTGTGGTCGCCGAGAAGGTCATCCCGGACAGCGGATTCACGGCGTGGTCGCGCATGCGGGAGGTCTGGGAAGCGTCCCGCGAAGCGCGGCCCGGGGCGCTTCGGCAGAATTTCGACCGCCAGTTCGTGCAGACACTGGAGCGCATCCGCAAGCAGGGCCTTGCCACGATCGATTCTGTGGCCTCGCTCGACCGGGTGCTGAAGGAGCGCGTGCCGGCCATTGTGCTCGCGTCGGAGGGCGCCGACTTCCTCGAGGAGGACCTGGCCTACCTCGCAAACGTCCGGTCACGCGGCCTCGTCCACCTGCAGATCCTCCATTACCGCGTGTCCGACATCGGGGACATCAGCACCGAGGAGCCGAAGCACGGCGGCCTGACCGCGTTCGGGCAGCGCGTGGTGCGCGAATGCAACCGGCTGGGCATCCTCGTCGACGTGGCGCACGCGACTTCGGCCGGCATCACGCAGGTCCTCGACCTTTCTTCGAAGCCGGTCATCTACTCGCATGGCCATGTTGCCGCAGCGATACCGACTCGCTGGATGGGCGGTGTGCCCGCCCGCGCAATCCACGCGCCGCTGGCAAGGCGCCTGGCGGAGAAGGGCGGCGTGCTTGGCCTGTGGCCGCTGTGGAATGCGTACCCGAACCTCAACCTTTACTCCGACGAGCTCATGCGGCTGGCCGATACCTATGGGCCGGGGCATGTGGGCATCGGCACCGACATGGACGGATTGGGCAAGTCGACTTTGCCAAGCTACGTCGAGTTTTCGCAGTTGCCCGAATATCTCGCCAAGCGCGGCCTGAACGACGCCGGCATCGAGGGCATCCTCGGCGGTAACTATCTTCGCGTGCTTCGGCAGGCGCTGAGCGTCGCGTGAAGCCCGACGTCGCTTTCCTCCATACGTCGCCCGTGCACGTGGCGACCTTCGCTAAGCTCATGCACGAAGTTTCGCCGCTGATGACCGCTACGCATGTGGTGCGGGAAGACCTTCTCGCAGAGGCCCGCCGGGCAGGCGTTGAAACCGATTCGATGAAGAGCCGGATTGAAGAAGCGATGACCGATGCAGGCGCAAGCGGCGCGCCGGTCGTCATGTGCACGTGCTCCACCATCGGGGGCGTGGCAGAGGCGATCGACACGAACGGCGCATTCATCGCCGGTCGAATCGACCGGGCGATGGCGGACGAGGCGGTGAGGAGCGGCTCGCCGATTCTCATCGTGGCGGCGCTCGCCAGCACGATCGAGCCGACCCTGGCGTTGCTGCGCGGGTCTGCGAAACGGTCGGGCACGGACCCGAAGCTGGACATCCTGGTGGTCGAAGCGGCGTGGACGCATTTCGAGCGCGGCGACTTGCCCGCCTATTTCGAGGCGATAGTGGAAGCCGTTATAGGGGCAGCGGCGGACGCCAGGATCGTTGTGCTTGCGCAGGCCTCGATGGCCGAGGCCGCGGTGCCGCTTGCGAAGCTCGGGATCACAGCTCTCAGCAGTCCGCGGCTCGGGGTGGAGCGCGCCGTGGCGCTGCACGCGATCTCCCGTTCCTGAAAAGCCATTCCGGCGTCGGACCTCTATTTGGCCTGCGCAGTGATCCCGCCGCCGGGGCTCAGGACGAGGGCCGCGTCGCCAAGGATGCGAACGGCTTCGAGGAGCAGGATGTCCTTGGCGTTCTCGCGGTCCTTCTCGGCGGCCAGCGTCTCGGCCAGTGGACGCTCGGTGGGCTGCAGGCCGTCGTCCCGCATCGAGTCCTTCAGCACTTTCCGCGAGGCGAGGCGCGCTTCCTGCGCGGCGAGTTCTTTGCGGCGCGCCGCTTCGTTCAGCGAGACGAGATTCTTCGTGCGCAGCAGCCTCGACTCGGCAATGTCCTCGGCGAGGTACTTAAAGGCCCTGTCGTTGCGGATGCGCTCCTCGTGCTGCCTGACGAGCGCCGGCAGGACGCTCTTGAGGGTGCCCGCGGGTGAATAGTCCGCCGGCTTGATCTGGACCCAGGGAAGCGCGTTGTCGAAAGTCGACTCGCCCACCGTCTCCGCATCCGGCGCAATGGGGAAGAGGATGTCCGGCGTGACGCCGCGTAGCTGCATGGAGCCGCCGCTGATGCGGAAGAACTGCGCGATGGTGAGCTTGAGGTCGCCGAACTGCCGGTTGCCGGTCTTGGCGAGCTCGTCGAGGTTCACGAGCGTCTGGACCGTGCCCTTGCCGAAGCTCGGTTCGCCGATGATGAGGCCACGGCCGTAGTCCTGGATGGCGGCGGCAAAAATCTCGGAAGAAGAAGCGGAGCGGCGATTGATGAGCACACCCAGGGGGCCGTCCCAGGCCGCGCCGGGCTTCGTATCGCTGCCGATGGCGATTTCGCCGTTGGCGCTGCGCTGCTGCACGACCGGGCCCTTGTCGATGAACATCCCGGCAAGCTCGATGGCCTCGCCCATCGAGCCGCCGCCATTGTTGCGAAGGTCGATGAGCAGGGCGTCGATCTTCTCCTTCTTCAGGCCTTCGATCAGCCGTCCGACATCGCGGGTCGCACTCTTGTAGTCCTCCACTCCTTTGTTGTGGGCCGCGAAGTCCTCGTAGAACGTCGGCAAGGAGATGAGGCCAACGCGCCGGACCGTCTTGCCGTCGGACACCGTCTGCACTGAGGCCTTTGCGGCGCGGGCCTCGAGGCTGATGTTCTTCCGGACGAGCGAGACAAGCTTGCGCTTGCCGTCGGCAGTGGCATCGGCGGGAAGGATCTCCAGCCGGACCATCGAGTCGGCGGCGCCGCGAATGAGCTCGACCGCATCGTCCACACGCCAGCCGAGCACGTCGGTGACCGGGCCTTTTTCGCCCTGTGCGACACCGACGATGCGATCGCCCGGTTTCAGTTGGCCCGAGAGGATGGCCGGCCCCCCGGGGAGCAGTTCCCGGATCGTGATGAACTCATCGATCTCGGCAAGCGATGCCCCGATGCCGACCAGCGAAAGTTGCATCGAGATGCCGAATTCCGCAGAAGCCCGCGGCGCGAGATAGCTCGTGTGCGGCTCGATTGCCGTGGTGTAGGCGTTCATGAAAAGCTGGAAAGCATCCGGGCCCTTTGCGCGGCTGACCTGTCTTCCGAGGACGTCGTAACGCTTGTCGAGCAACTCGGCGATGCTCTTGTCGTCCTTGCCGCCTATCCTCAGGCTGAGCCATTCGTTCTTGATGCGCTTTCTCCACAGCTCGCGCATTTCATCTTCGCTTTGCGCCCACGCTTCCTTGGCCCTGGCGAACTGGTAGGTCTCGGCGGCGCTGAAATCGAAGCGCGACTTGAGGAGCGACCGGGCGTAGGCGAATCGCTCCGCGGCGCGCTGGCGGTAAAGGTTGTACATCGCGAACGGGATGCCCAGGTCTTCCTTGAGGATGCCTTCGCCCAGGCGCGTGCGGTAAACCGCCATGCGATCGACGTCCGGCTGGATGAAGAGCAGCTTCTCGGAATCGAGCGCCTTGAGGTAGTGGTCGAAGATCCGCGCAGACAGGGTTGCGTCCAGCGGCATCGGCTTGTAGTGGAATCGCGTCAGGACCTGCGCAGCGACGTGCGCCGCCTTGGCTTCCGCCGGGGCGGGCTTGAGCTCGGGCAGCGGGGCCGATACGGGAGCCTGCCCCGCCGTGGAAAAAACCAGCGCGGCAGCAAGGAGGGTGCGAAGCAGGGTCGGCTTCAGGCGGATGTCCATCCCGCAAGTGTACTGAAGGCCGGACTACAGTCCCAGATAAGCCTGCCTGACGCGGTCGTCATGGAGGAGGGCCTCGCCGCTGCCCGACATGACGATGCGCCCGTTTTCGAGCACATACGCCTGGGATGAGATCTTGAGCGAGACGGCCACGTTCTGCTCCACGAGGAGGATGGTCATGCCCTCCGCATGCAGCGTCCGGATGATGTGGAAGACTTCCTGGACGACGGTAGGCGCTAGTCCGAGTGACGGCTCGTCGAACATGATGAGCTCGGGCTGGCCCATGAGGCAGCGGCCGATGGCTAGCATCTGCTGCTCGCCGCCTGACATTGTCCCGGCAAGCTGCGCCCGGCGCTCGGCCAGTCGCGGGAACATGGTGAAGACCCGCTCCAGCGTTTCGCCGGCTTTGCTGCGCGCCCGCGGCAGCAAGCCGCCCATCTCGAGATTCTCCTCGACCGAAAGGGTCGGGAAGATCTGCCGGCCCTCGGCGACCTGGCCGATGCCGAGGTTGCAGGTCTGATGCGACTCGAGCCCGGTGATGTCCTGACCGTTGAAGCGGATGTGACCCGCGCGCGGCTTTTCGATGCCTGCGATCGTGCGGATGAGGGACGATTTCCCCGCGCCGTTCGCCCCGACGATCGCCACGACCTGGCCTCGGTCGACTGAGAGCGAGACTTCCGACAAGGCCTGCGCGTCGCCGTAATACAGGTCAAGGTTCTCGATCTCGAGCAGCCGGCTCATACCTCGGTTTCCTCGCCGAGATAGCACTCGAGCACTGCAGGGTCGCGCACGACCTGCTGGGGCGTGCCCCGGGCGATGATCTCGCCGTGATGCAGGACCACGATGTGCTGCGCCAGCGCCATCACCGCGCGCATCACGTGCTCGATCAAGAGGATGGTGAGGCCATCCTTGGCATTGAGTTCGCGGAAGACCTCGACCATCTGGTCGCATTCGGTCGGCCGCAGCCCGGCCATCACCTCGTCCAGGAGGAGCAGCGTCGGGCGGGTGGCAAGCGCGCGGGCCACCTCCAGGCGCTTCCGGTCGGGCAGCGTAAGGGACGAGGCGGGCAAGTCGCGCTTGGGCCCGAGCCCGAGCTTGTCTAGGATGTCCGAAGCGCTCCGCCGGGCTTCGGCAAGCTTGGAGGTGCGATTGAAGGCGCCCACGATGACGTTGTCGAGAACGGACAGTCCCGCGAATGGCTTCACGATCTGGAAAGTGCGTCCGATTCCGGCAACGCAGACCTGGTCCGGCCGGTACCCGTCGATGCGCTTGCCCTGGAAGAGGATTTCGCCCGTGTCAGGCGCAAACACGCCGGCGATCATGTTGAAGCAGGTCGTCTTGCCGGCACCGTTCGGGCCGATCAAAGCGACGAGGCCGCCTTGTGGAACTTCGAAGGTGGCCGCCGAGACCGCCTTGAGCCCCCGGAAGGACTTCGAGAGGCCCCGGACTTCGAGAAGTTCGCTCATTTGGAAATGCCCATCTTGCGCGCAAGCGTCGGCCAGATGCCGTGCGGCAGGAACATCACCACCACGAGCAGCACCACGCCATAGAACACCTGCTTGACTCCCGGAATCTCGACGCCGAAATAGGCGAGGACCTCGGTGATGCTGTCGGCGAGCACAGTGAGCACGAAGGCACCGAGGATCGGGCCGAACAGCGTGCCGATGCCGCCGATGATCGGGCCGAGGATGATTTCGATCGAGCGGCTGATATGGAAGATCTGCTCGGGGAAAAGGTTGTTGTAGTAGAAGGCGAAGAAGACGCCGGACACGGCCGTCATCGCCGAACTGACCAGGACCGCAATCATCTTGTAGCGGAAGGTGTTGATGCCGAGCGCCTGCGCGGCCTCCTCGTTCTCGCGGATCGCCTGCCAGTAGTAGCCGACCCGGCTCCGGAGCAGCCCGGCACACACCGCCAACGCACCCACCGCAAGGAACAGGATCGCGTAGTAGTACATCGCGGGGGGGCCGCGGAAGTTGAGCAGGTCCATCTGCTCCCTTTGCGCGACCTTGAGGAACAGCCCGCCCGATCCGCCTGTCCATTGGATGTGGTCGAACCCGACCCGCGTGAATTCGGCGAACGCGATGGTCAGCAGCGCGAAATAGACGCCGGAGATGCCGAACCGAAACGCGAGGAAGCCGATTGCCGCCCCGAGCGCCATGCAAATCGCGATCGCTGCCCAGAGACCGGCCCAAGGCGCGATGCCGAGGTTCACGAAAAGCGCGGCTGCAACGTATGCGCCGACACCCACGTACAGCGAGTGGCCGAGAGACAGTAGCCCCGCGAAGCCCATCATCACGTTCCAGGCTTGTCCGACGAAGGCGAAGTAAAGAATCAACGTGGCTACCGAGAGCACGTAATTGCCCGCGAACGCCGGCAGCAGGACGAGGACCGCGAGGAGGGCGCCGCCGAGGAGCATCGCGCGCTGGTTCACGGCTTTCTCCCGAGCAGGCCTTGCGGCCGGAACAGCAGCACCACGATCAGCAATGCGAACCCGAACATGCTCTTGGCCGAAGGCGCGAAAAAGAGCCCGGCAAGCGCCTCGGAGACGCCGATCAGCACGCCGCCGAAAAGCGCGCCGGGCATCGAGCCGAGGCCGCCGATGATCACGATGACGAAAGCCAGCAGCGTGTACCCGGGTCCGAGGCTGGGCGTGACATCGACGAGGAGGATCATCATGCAGCCGGCCACCGCCACGCAGGCCGAGCCGAGGCCGAAGGTGAGCGCGTAGAGATGCTTCACGTCGAGGCCGATGACTTTCGCGCCGAGATTGTTGTCGGCGCAAGCGCGGATCGCCTTGCCGGTACGCGTGTACTTGAAGAAGGCGAACAGCCCCGCGCTGGTGGCAAGTGCCGCACCGGCGGCATACATCCGCGCCTTGTCGAAAAGCACCGGTCCGAGCTCGAATGATTCCAGCTGGTAATCGACCTGCACGTTGAGCGCGCTCGGCCCGAAGATCATGAGGAGCACGTTCACCATGATGATCGCGACGGCCACGAGCAGCATGAACTGCGAATGCTCGGGCCGCGTGATGAACGGATTGATGAGGCCGGCCTGCATCGCGTAGCCGAGGCCGAAGAACACCGCCGCGATCGGGATCACCGACACGAACGGATCGAGCTTGAATGCGCCGAAGAGGGCGACTGCGCAGTACATCGCGATGGTCATCATCTCGCCGTGGGCGAAGTTCACGACCCGCACCACGCCGAAGATCACCGACAGCCCGAGCGCCATGAGGCCGTACACGAGCCCGGTCAGCAGGCCGGCTACTACAACGTTGGCGATGAGATCGATGGAAGGCATGGTCAAAAAAAGGGCCGGCAGCGCCGGCCCTCGATCAGTCCCCGTTCGATCAGGCCTTGTAGCCGGGCATCGGGAAGATCGGCTTGGCCTCGGCTGCTTCCAACGGCAGCACGACGGTTGGGCGGCCATTGAGGTTTTGTGCGCAAGCAGAAAGGTTGCCCTCCACCTGGCCCTTCGCGTTGAACTTGATCGGCCCGCCGAGCGCCACGCGATCGATGATGTTCGTCTGGCGGATCGCATCGGCAAGCGTTTTTGGATCGGTGCTGCGCGCGCGCTTGAAAGCGTCGGCGGCGATCAGGATCGACTCGAACGTGTAGGCGACGTTTGTCCCGTGGAAGACAAACTGCTCCTTGGGATTCTGCTTCTTGAACGCCGCATCGACGACCTTGGTCATGTTGGTCTTCGGGTTGAACCACGGCGCGTTCGAGATGCAGTAGTCGGCGTGCTTGCCGAGCACCTTTGAAAATTGCTCCTCGTACATGCCGGGCGACCCCGGGCTGATGATGCCCATGGGATTCCAGCGCTGCTTGACCATCTCGCGGCGCAGGATGATGGAGTCGTTCAGCCGGCAGACGAGCATGAGGAAGTCGGCGTTCGCGGCTTTGGCCTTCGAGACTTCGACGGTCAGGTCCTTGGCCGCCGGGTCGTAGCCGATCGTCTCGACCACCTTGAAAGGCAGGTTGGTCAGGTTGGGCAGCGTGGCTGAAATGCCCTTGAACATGGCCTGGCCGAATGTGTCGTTCACGTGCATGAACACAGCGGTCCGCGGTGCGGTGCTCGTGGCGCGGAACAGGTCGCCCATCAGGGACAAGCCGTTCTTGACCAGATCCGGCGCCGTGGGGAAATTCCGGAACACGAACTTGTAGCCCTGCTCGGTGATCGGCGGGGCGGCGGCGATGTTGATCACGAACGGGATGCCGCGCTGCTCCGCGACCTGCGCGATGGCCGACGCGGCGCCCGAGTCGAAGGGGCCGACCAGCACGTGCGCGCCTTCCTGGATCAGGCGTTCCGCGCGCGTCCGCGCCGTGTCGATGTTGGTTTCCGTGTCCGCGTTCATGAGCTCGATGTCGACGCCCAGGAGCTGCTTGATCACGCCCGGCGCAATGTCCGCGCCTTTCTGGCACGACTGGCCGATAAAGCCCTGGAATCCGGAGCGGGGCAGGAGGACGCCAATCTTGAGCTTGGTCCCCTGCGCGCGTGCGATGCCAAATGGAGAAAGGGCCGCAAGCGCGCCGCTTCCGGCGAGTGCGGCGTTGAATTGACGGCGATTGAAGCCTTCGCTTTGCGACATGAGAACCCCCTCCTTGTTGGATGCGGCGCTATTGTCGCCGCTTTTTTTCACCGCCGGGCATGTTGCAATGCGGAATGCCGGCAAGGAGTCCACAAACACTCGGTAAACTTCCCGGTAAGCACCCTCATCTTCCCAGGAGTTCCTTGCGATGAAAAAAATGAACGTCGACGAACTCGTTGCGATCGACATCCATACGCATGCCGAGAAATCCACGCGCATCCTGCCCGACGAGGCCGCCAAGGAAGGGCTCGAAGCGAGGGGGCGGTATTTCCGCTACCAGCCGACGCACCAGACCATCGACCAGATGGCCGAGTACTACCGCGCGCGCAAGATGGGCTTCGTTTGCTTCACGGTCGATCGCGAGCGCGGCCAGGGACTCAAGAACAACATTTCGAACGAAGAGATTGCCGAGAGCGTCGCCGAGAACGCGGACGTGGCGATCGCCTTTGCAAGCATTGACCCGTCGCGCGGCAAGATGGGCGTGCGCATGGCGCGCGACCTCATCGAGAAATACAAGGTGAAGGGGTTCAAGTTCCATCCCACGGTGCAGGCGTTCTTCCCGAACGACCATGACTGCTATCCGCTGTACGAGGTCATCGCCCATTACAAGCTGCCGGCGCTCTTTCACACCGGCCAGACCGGCATCGGCGCCGGCATGCCGGGCGGCGGCGGCCTCAGGCTCAAGTACTCCAACCCGATGTACCTCGACGACGTGGCTGCCGACTTCCCCGACATGCCGATCATCATGGCGCACCCCTCGGTGCCCTGGCAGGACGAGGCGCTCTCGGTGGCGACCCACAAGCCGAACGTCTACATCGACCTATCGGGCTGGTCGCCGAAATATTTCCCCCCGCAGCTCGTGCAATACGCCAACACGCTGCTCAAGCACAAAGTCCTCTTCGGCACGGACAACCCGGTGCTGTCCCCGGATCGCTGGATGGAGGATTTTGCCAAGCTGCCGATGAAGCCGGACGTGCTGCCGCTCATCATGAAAGAGAACGCGGTCAGGCTGCTGCGCCTCAGGGAAGAGGCGTAGCAGCCGACACCACTACTTACTGCATGCGCACTTCGCCCGTTTCGCCCATGTTCGGCGGGTTGCCGGTGATCTCTGCCTTGGCCATCTTCCAGATCTGGGTCATCTTGTTTTCCTTCACGTCCCAGTAGTGCGCGTGGGTGATGACCACCTCTACCAAGGCGAGGTCCGGGTCGTCGATGCCCTTGGGGAACCACGCTTCGGTCATCTTCGACCAGAGCGCCTGCTTCTTCGACCGGTCCTCGACGAGCCTCGCATTGCCGGAGACTGAAACGTAACGGTCGGCCCCCGGATCGGCGTAGCTAACGTTTACCGAACGCTCGGTCTCCAAGTCCTCGACCGGGTCGCCGCTGCGGGACATGAAGAAGTACAGACGGTCGCCTTCGTCTCCCTTGCCGTTCTGCGTCGTCATGGGGCGGGAATGCAGGTGCCCGTTCTCGTGCCGCGTGGTGAACATTGCGAACTTGATGTGCCGGATCA
>JANXRZ010000163.1 GCA_025352885.1 Pseudomonadota bacterium
GGTGCTCTACGCGATCCAGGCGATCTGGAGCGTCGTGCAGCACGCGCTGCCGATCACCTTCGTGATCTTCGACAACGGCGGCTACGGCGCGCTGAAGTCGTTCGGCGGCATGCTCGGTGTTGCCGATGCGCCGGGGCAGGATCTGCCCGGGCTCGATTTCGTGTCGCTCGCACGGGGGTTCGGGTGCGAGGCTGTGAACGTGACACGAAGCGCGGAGGTGGAGCCGGCGTTGCGGTCGGCGTTCGAGGCACCGGGCGCACGGCTGATAGCAGTGCGGCTCGCCGATGAGGTGGAGCGGTTGTACTGATTCACTTCGGGGTCAGGCCGGTACCCGAGGCGGACGACGCCCTGGTGTAGCTCGGCAGGCCCTCGGCCTGCAACCTACGGCATCGCGGGAGTCGGGCCACCCGAGTTCACGAAGCCATCTTGTCTAGGCCGCGGCGGCACACGAGCGAGGGCTAGAGGAGGTGCTGCAGGTCGTCGCGCGTAAGCTTCACGTCGCGCAGGATGCTTGCGAGGAGCCCAGGACCCAATTGTCTCGCCCGCATGAACTGGGATGACGGTCGAGCGGCCGTCGAGATGCCGAATGAGGTGATGGCTACCCTTCGTTCTGATCACTTCGAAGCCGGCGCGGCGCAGCGCAGCCAACAGTTCCTTGCCGCGGACGGCCGGATATGAAGTCACGCCCCGACCGTGACGCGCTGCACACCGACGAAATCGAGGCGCTGGGGCGGTGAGTCCTGCACCTCGAGGCAGAGCTCAATGGCTTCCTTGACGCGCTCCATGAGTTCATCGAGAGATCGAGCCTGCGTGTGACAGCCGGGCAGCGCCGGAACCGTCGCTACGAAGTAGCCTTCGGCGTCCTTCTCGACCACTACGTCAAATTGCTGCGACATTTGGCTGACTCCGACCGATCCCACCGACCATACCGCCCTTCGCCGGATGCCGCGAAACGGCGTCTCCGCGGCCCAACGACTAAGGTTAGATCGTGGCGTCGCTTCGCTCGCACGATCCAACCTCATTCTAGTGAGCGTTCAAGTTGAGCGTATCTATCCAAGGCCATGCGGTCAGACTTCGAAGCGCCTCGCGGTTGGCCGCGAGCCTGGGTAGACCGTCCTCGAGTTGCGCACGCACGCTGGCCATGTCGGCGTACACGCGATTGGGAAACTCTTTCTCGCGCAGCTCGTCCCAGACGTGTTCTTGAGGGTTGATCTCGGGCGCGTAGGGCGGCAGCTTGAGCAGCTTCATCCAGTCCAGTTGCCCCTGCATCGGACTGACCGCGCCGTAGACGTAGAGGAACTCGCGTTCGTAGCCATTGCACACCGTGGGTCGCAGAGGTTTCTCGGCCCAGCATCGGCGAATGCGCACCATGCGTCCGAACCGGGCCTCGTCCTGGAACATCAGGCGCACTCGTCGGCGACCGACCTGCGAGGCGCCGAGGATGGCATCCAGCACGTCGGGCAGTTTTTTTTCCATAGCTCCTGTGCCAGCGGGTCGCTCTTGGGGTGTCGCGTGTCGGGCGCCACCTTGCGCCAACCGTGACGTGCCAACAGCCGGTAGACCACCGAATGCGTGACCGGGCGCCCCAGCCGTTGGGCCAAGGCCGCCCGCAGCGGCGCCACGATCAGCATGCCGCCGTCCGCGGCGGCCTGCGCCCACGGCTCGAGGAACTCGATCTCCTCCTCGACACTCATCGCCGCTCGGCGACGACCGCCCCATGACGGATCCCGTTGCGCCGGATGCGTCAAGTGCCGTCGCACCTTGGCCTGGTATCGACCCACCGTGGCACGACCGATACCCAGGGCGGCGGCCGTCTGCTCCAGCGTTGCCCCAAGCAAGGCCGGCAGAAGCACGGCTTGGGCAAGACGCAAGTGCTCGACCGACTGCGCCTGCGCCGCCAACCCCTTGGCGTGCTCGACAAGCTTTGCATCCAACGAACGCGGTCGCGCCATGGCGGGCTCCAGTTGTTAACAACGGCTCAGAGCATGCCATAGATAAGCTCATCTTCAACGCTCATTAGAATTAGTCGTTAGCGATCAACCTTCGGCCTCGCCTTCGTAGATTGCGCGAAGAACCAGATGGCACCGGCGCTGGCCGTCGCGAACGCGAGTCCTTCAATTGTGAGAATCAGGAAATAGCGCGAGTCCAGGCCGGAGAGATCAGAGAACTGCAGGTAGCCTTTCGCCAGCAGGACAATCGCGAACCCTGCCGCCATGAGAATCGTTGGCGCCGATCGGTAGCGGCCGGCGAGCCAGACGGAAACAACGAAGAATCCGGGTTGCACGATCCAGTCGTTCCATGCGTACAGGTAGTCACGCAACTCCATGATCGCTTTGCTTGCGCTAACGCAAAAGCTGTGCGGCCGGACGCCGCAGGCCGACGGTCCGAACGAGCGCCGGGTTGACCTTCATTCGGATGCACAACTTTCATTGACGCTCCCAGCCGCAAGGATCTCCAACGCAGCTTGGCGCAGCGGCAAGCTGTGGTCGCGCTCGACACCGGACTTCGGCGGAGCGATGTCGCAGGCGGAGTAAAGCTCCAAGAAGGCCCGACTTTCATCCTTCGCCACGACGCACACCAGATCCTCCCCGAAGTGCTCACCAAGGTAGAAGTCCATCAAAGCCACCTTTGCCTGCTTTGAGGCGGCGTCCTTCTTGGCCATGAGTTTTCTGAATGCACGCTCGTACTTCCTGTTCCAGATATTGTTGGTGCGGCGAGCTTCACCGAGGGCATGCAAGACGGGCATTACCCTGGCCTCTACGTCCTTCGCCATCCTCGGACACGTTGTCTCGGACGCCACAGCGTTGGCTGATACGGCGCACACGAAAACGACCGTGGTGACGTTCATGATGCTCAACGATAGGCATCACCTGCCGACGACGGCGCGCGAAGCGCGCTGTTGTCGGTCAGGTGCACGCACAGGTTGGACGAAGCCGCTGCGCGGAGGAAACGGCCCCTTGGATACGAATCCACAATGTAGCCTCATCCCCTTCACCGAGGGGCCGTTCGATGACGAACCATGAGGTTACTGCAAGATGGAATCCTTGTCCGCAAACACGCTC
>JANXRZ010000182.1 GCA_025352885.1 Pseudomonadota bacterium
CCTTGAGGGCGAGCGCTTTGTCCGTCGCTTCCCAGGTGAATTCCGGCTCGTCGCGGCCGAAGTGGCCGTAGGCGGCGGTCTTCTCGTAGATCGGGCGCAGGAGATCGAGCATCTGGATGATGCCTTTCGGGCGCAGGTCGAAGTTGGCGAGGACCAGCTTGCCAAGCGCTTCGTCCGAGATCTTGCCAGTACCCTTTGTCGTCACCATTACGCTGGTGGGCTGGGCAACGCCGATCGCGTACGAAACCTGTACGAGGCACTCGGTCGCAAGGCCCGCGGCGACGATGTTCTTGGCCACGTAGCGGGCGGCGTAAGCGGCCGAGCGATCAACCTTGGAAGGATCCTTGCCGGAGAACGCGCCGCCGCCGTGCGGGGCCGAGCCGCCGTAAGTATCGACGATGATCTTGCGGCCGGTGAGGCCGCAATCCCCCTTCGGTCCGCCGATCTCAAACGCGCCGGTCGGATTCACCAGGTACTTGATCTGGCCTTTGACGAGGTTCTTCGGCAGCACCGGCTTGATGATCTGCTCGATCACGGCTTCTTCAATCTGCTTGTGGGACAGGCCGGGACCGTGCTGGGTGGAGAGAACCACAGTCTCGATTGAATGGGGCTTGCCTTTTTCGTAGCGGATGGTGACCTGCGATTTCGCATCCGGACGCAGCCAGGGCAGGCGGCCGTCGCGACGCACTTCCGCCTGACGCTCGACCAGGCGATGCGAGAGATAGATCGCCATCGGCATGAGGCCCGCGGTTTCATCGCAGGCGTAACCGAACATGAGGCCCTGGTCGCCTGCACCTTGATCGAGGTCGAGGCCGCTGCCTTCGTTCACACCTTGCGCGATGTGCTGCGACTGCTCGCCGTAGGCCACGAGGATCGTGCAGTTGTCGCAATCGAACCCGATGCTCGGGTCGTTGTAGCCGATGCGCTTGATGGTCTTGCGCGCGATCTCGCGGTAGTCGAGGTTCTTCGCGCCGGTCGTGATCTCGCCTGCGAGCACGACGAGGTTGTCCTTGACGAGCGTCTCGGCTGCGACGCGGGAGCGGGGGTCCTGGGCTAGAATCGCGTCGAGTACCGCGTCCGAAATCTGGTCTGCAACCTTGTCCGGGTGTCCTTCAGAGACCGACTCGGAGGTGAAAAGAAAATCGCTCATGTCGTTGCCGCCTGAAAAGAGTGGTAAGAGTGAGGTGATGGCCAAAAAAGAGCCGGCAAGGATACCAAACCTTTGTTGATTCCCCAAACATTTCCGGGGCTTGCGTAGAGTGGCGCGGCTGCTCATGCGGCTTGCGGCCGTCCTGCCGCTGCCGCTGCTGCACGTGGCTGGCTGGATGCTCGGCTGGACGATGTACCTGCTGTCGGCGCGTTACCGCAACCAGCTGACGCAGAACCTGAATCTTGCGGGATACGGCGCCGATTCGCGCGTGCGGCGCGAAGCGATTGCCGCAGCGGGCTGCCTGCTGACCGAAACGCCGGCCCTCTGGCTGCGGCCCCAATCGGAAGTGGCCGCGCTGGTTCGCAAAGTGCAAGGCCTCGATCTTGTCCGCCAGGCGCAGGCCGACGGGAGCGGCATCATCTTCCTGACCCCGCATCACGGTTGCTTCGAGATCACGCCCCAGTACGGCAGCCTGCTATTCCCGATGACGGTGATGTACCGGCCGCCGAAGCTGGCCTGGGTCGAGCCGGTCATGCGCGCGGGTCGTGAGCGGCCGGGCGTGCGGCTGGCAACCGCCGACCTCAATGGGGTGCGCGACCTTATGTTCGCGCTCAGGCGCCACGAGGCGATCGGCATCCTGCCCGACCAGGTCCCCGGCGTTGGCGAGGGCGAGTGGGTGGAGTTTTTCGGCAAGCCCGCCTACACCATGACACTCGCGCCCCGCCTGATCGCACGCAAGAACGTCGTCTGCCTGCTCGCATTCGCGCGCCGCCTGCCCTGGGGGCGTGGTTACGATCTGACGCTGTGCAAGCTCGACGAGCCAAAGCCCGGCGAGAGCGAAGCGCGGCGCATGAACCGCTGCCTCGAGGAACTCATCCGGCTGTGTCCGGGCCAGTACCTGTGGGGGTACAACCGGTACAAGGTGCCGGCCGGCACCGAAGGGCCCGGATGAGCCGGTTGGTGTTTGCGCTCCTGTGGCTGGCGCATTGGCTGCCCTTGAGCGTCCTTGCCGGAATAGGCAATCTCCTCGGGCGTGCGGCCTACTGGCTGATCCCGGAACGGCGCAAGGTGATCCGGATCAACCTTGCCAAGTGCTTTCCGGACATGCCGGCCGACGAACGCGAGCGCCTCGGACGCGCGCATTTCCGGGTCTTCATGCGCAGCTTCGTCGAGCACTCGCTCATGTGGTGGGCCTCGCGTGAAAGGGTCATGCGACTCATGAAAGTGGAAGGCCTCGAGCACATTCGCGCGCTCGAGGGCCGGCCCGTGATCCTGGTTGCGCCCCATTTTGTCGGCATCGACGCCGCGTGCACGCGGCTCGTCTGCGAAGTGCACATGGCTGGCCTCTTCGCGCGGCAAAAGAATCCGCTCTACGACGCGCTTCTCCTCAAGGGACGAACCCGCTTCGATGCGCAGGCCATCGCGATCGCGCGCCAGGACGGCGTGCGGCCCATCCTGTCGGCACTCAGGAAAGGCATCCCGATCTATTACGCGCCGGACCTGGACTTCGGTCGCAAGGACGCGGTGTTCGTCCCCTTCTTTGGCGTTCCCGCGGCCACGGTCACGGGCGTGGCGCGACTTGCAAAGGCGACCGGCGCGAGTGTGCTGCCGGTCATCTCGAAAATCCTGCCCGGCGGCGCGGGCTATCGCGTCACGGTCCATCCGCCGCTCGAGAACTATCCGACAGGCGACGTCGTCGCCGACACTCGCCGCATCAATGCCTTCATCGAAGAGCAGGTGCTGTCGATGCCCGAGCAGTATTACTGGGTCCACAAGCGGTTCAAGACGCGCCCGCCCGGTGAGCCTTCGCCTTACGAAGGCAAAGGCGCCTAGAATCGGCGGATGAAAGTGACATTCACCAAGATGCAGGGTGCCGGCAACGATTTTGTCGTGATCGACGCGACCTCGGAGTCGTTCGCCCTGTCACCAGCGCAAGTCAAGATGCTGGGCGATCGCCATTTCGGCGTGGGGTGCGACCAGATCCTGGTCGTGGAGAAAGCATCCGGCCCCCACGCGGACTTCGGCTACCGCATCTTCAATGCCGACGGCGGCGAGGTCGAGCAGTGCGGCAATGGCGCGCGCTGCTTCGTGAAATTCGTGCACCAGCGCGGCCTCACGAAAAAGAAAGCGATCCGTGTCGAGACTCTGTCGGGTGTCATCGAGCCTCGCCTGGAAGAAGACGGGCAGGTCAGCGTCAATATGGGTCCGCCGGTATTCGACCTCGAGAAGGTGCCGTTCGCCGGTGAAGAGGCAGGGCTCGTGCACTATATCGAAGTGAACGGCGAGGCCGTGGAGGTCGCTGTGCTTTCGATGGGAAATCCGCACGCCGTGCAGGTGGTCGAAGACGTGGACTCGGCGCCCGTTGCAACCCAGGGACCGCTGATCGAGCATCACCCCCAGTTCCCCAGCCGCGTCAACGCCGGTTATATGCAGGTCATTGACGGACACTCGATACGCCTGCGCGTGTTCGAGCGCGGGGCGGGCGAGACGTTGGCCTGCGGCACGGGCGCCTGTGCCGCGGTTGTCTCGGGCATCGAGCGTGCGCTGCTCGAATCGCCGGTAGACGTTGAAACACGCGGCGGGCGATTGACCATAGCTTGGGCGGGCGGCGACAATCCGGTCTGGATGAAGGGCCCCGCCATCTGTGTATTCGAGGGAACCATTGAACTCTGACGAAATCGAGCAGTACCTGATCGACCATCCCCAGTTCTTCGCGCAGCTTTTCGAGCGTCATCCGCAACTCCTCGAGTCGATAAACGTCCCGCATCCGTACGGCGGGCATGCGATTCCGATTTCCGAGCGGCAGACGCTCGGGCTGAGGGAGAAGGTGAAGCTCCTCGAGGGCAAGCTCTCCGAGCTCATCCAGTTCGGCGAAGAGAACGATGCGATCAGCGAGAAGGTGCATCGCGTGTCGTCAGCATTGCTCGGCGCCAAGAATTTCGCGGCTGTCGTGCATGCGCTGTACTTTCACCTGCGGGAGGATTTCACCGTCCCGCATGTCGCACTTCGGCTGTGGGGCCAGTCGCTCCTCGATGGCACGCTCGAAGGCGAGCCGGTCAACGACGAGCAGCGCGCCCAGGCCGATATACTCGGTGGGCCCAAATGCGGCCCGGCAGAGGGCAGCGTCTTCCTCCCGTGGTTCCGCGAATCGGCCGAGCATGTTCGCTCGATTGCGCTGATTCCGCTGGGGCCGACCAAGGCGTTCGGGCTGCTCGCGCTTGGGAGCGAGGATCCGCATCGCTTTTACCCCGAGATGGGCACGCTCTACCTGCGCCGCATCGGCGACCTCTCGGCCGCTGCGCTCTCGGCACGATTGTGACCGCCGCGGGCGCGGGCGCATCTGCTGCCGCGCCCGCCGGCGCCGCCCATCCGGACGCGCCGCTGGTCAAGGAATACCTGCAGTCCCTTGCGCACCAGCGCCACCTGGCGCCGGTTTCAATCGCCAACTACTCGCGCAGTCTCGTGCGGTTGCTCGAGTTGCTTGGCAGCGCGCGGCTGGGGTCGCTCGACAGCCCGCAGGTCCGCCGTTCGATGGCGCGCCTGAACGCAGGAGGCCTTTCGCCCAGGGCGCTTGCGAACCTGTTGTCGGCCTGGCGCGGCTTCTATCACTGGCTCGTGCGGCACAAAAGCTTCGTGGCCAACCCATGCCAGGGGGTGCGCGCCCCAAAGGCGCCGCGAACGCTGCCTAAGGCACTTTCGGTTGAGGCCACCCAGAAACTGCTGGGCGCGCTGCCGGGGGACTCGATTGAACTACTGCGCGACCACGCCCTGTTGGAGCTGATGTATTCCTCGGGGCTGCGACGCGCCGAAGCGCTGTCGCTCGATTTTGCGGACGGATGCCTCGACCTGAAGGAAGGCTTGGTGACCGTCACCGGCAAAGGCAGCAAGACGCGCACGATCCCGGTCGGTGCGAAGGCTCGTGAAGCCCTTGCCGCCTGGCTGCTCGTGCGATCGCAACTCGCGATGCCCGATGAAAAGGCGCTCTTCGTCGGCGCACGCGGCCGGCGGATGTCGGCGTCCACGCTCGCGCTCAGGCTGAACGCATGGGCGCAGGCTCAGGGCGCCGGAGGGCGCATCCATCCGCACATGCTGCGCCATTCGTTTGCAAGCCACGTGCTGCAGTCCTCGCAAGACCTGCGCGCGGTGCAGGAGATGCTCGGCCACGCGAGCATTTCCACCACGCAGATTTACACGCACCTCGATTTCCAGTCCCTCGCGAAAGTCTATGACGCGGCTCACCCGCGAGCCCGGAAAAAATAATCATGGCCCCTCAGCCAACCGTCCCGCCCGGTTCGCCCTCGGAGTTGTTTTTTGCGTTCATGAAGCTCGGCCTGCAGGGCTTCGGCGGCGTGCTGCCGGTTGCGCGCCATGCGCTCGTCGAAGATTACGGCTGGCTCACGATGGAGGAATTCACCGACATCGTGGCGCGCTGCCAGGCGTTGCCCGGCCCGAATATCGTCAACGTGTCCATCTGCATTGGCGGCCGGCACTTTGGCGCGCGCGGCGCCGTGGCCGCGAGCGCCGGGCTCCTGGTCGCGCCGTTCGTACTGCTGCTCGTGCTGGGAGTGCTGTATTCGGGCTACGCGCAACTGCCTGCGGTTACGAATGCGTTGCGCGGCGTTTCCGCAGTGGCCGCCGGGCTCATCCTCGGCACGGCTCTACGGATGGCCGCTTCGCCACGCGTGCGAACCTTGCGTGCGGTGTTCGGCGTCGCTGCGTTCGCTGCCGTGTCCTGGTTGCGGCTGCCCCTCGCGCTGGTCCTGGCGGTCCTGATCCCGGCTTCCATTGGGGCGGCGTGGCTCGCGAGAGCCCGGGGTGCGAGGCAATCATGATGGACCGGCTCGTCATCCTCGCGCTCGATTTTGCGATGCTGTCCCTGCTCTCGGTGGGCGGCGCAAGTTCGGTGCTGCCGGAAATGCATCGGACGCTCGTGGAAGTGCAGGGCTGGATGACCGGCCGCGAGTTCGCCGAGCTGTATGCGCTCGCGCAGGCCTCGCCGGGGCCGAACGTCCTCGTTGTGAGCCTGTTCGGCTGGCAGGCGGCCGGGCTTGCCGGCGCGATCGTCGCCACTCTTGCGATGGTCGTCCCGTCGAGTGTGCTCACATTTTACGCAGACCGGCTGCTCTGGCGTGCAGCCGGCGCGGCCGCCTGGCGCGAAATCATGGACAACGCGCTCGCGCCTGTCACCGTCGGGCTGATCGCAGCGTCCGGCGTCCTGCTCGCGAGTGCGAACCGGGAGCACTGGTGGTCGCTCGTGCTTACGGCTGCGTGCGCGCTCATCAGTTGGCGCACCAAGTTCCATCCGCTTTGGCTGATCGCGCTCGGCGCAATTGCCGGCATAACAGGCGTCGTATGAAAACAAAAGCCAAGCAATCGGTCCTGGTCCTCAAGACGGGCCGGGAGAAGTCCCTCAAGCGGCGCCATCCCTGGGTGTTTTCGGGCGCAGTCGAGAAGGTGATCGGCGAGCCGCAAAGCGGCGACACCGTCCTCGTACGCACGGCCGAAGGCACGCCGCTCGGCGTCGCCGCCTACAGCCCAGACTCGCAGATCCGCGGCCGCATGTGGGCCTTCGACGAGACGACCAAGGTAGATGCGGCCTTCTTTACGGCCCGACTGAAGAGCGCGCTCGTCCTGCGCACACGGCTGGGGATCGGCCGGCATACGAACGCCATGCGCCTGGTGCACGGCGAGTCCGACGGCCTGCCCGGGCTGATCGTCGACCGCTATGCCGATGTGCTGGTCGCCCAATTCCTGTCGGCCGGTACGGAGCGTTGGCGCGAAGCCATCCTCGACGCGCTCGTGGAACTCACCGGCTGCGAAGCGGTGTTCGAGAGATCGGATGCGGAGGTGCGCACCCTGGAGGGCCTGCCTGAGCGCGCCGGCTTCGTACGGGGGAATGTCAACGCCACTCGGTGCGCGGTGCTCGAGCATGGCCTGGCCTTTCGCGTCGATGTGGCCGCCGGGCAGAAGACCGGGTTTTTTCTGGACCAGCGGGCCAACCGCCTGCGCATCAAGGCGCTTTCGGCCGGGCGCGACGTGCTCGACTGCTTCTGCTACACGGGCGGGTTTGCGATTTCGTCCCTGGCGGGAGGCGCGCGCGAAGTGACGGCGCTGGACAGTTCCGGCCCGGCAATCGCCATCGCACGCGAGAACCTGGCGGCGAACTCGCTCGATGCCTCGACCATCGAATTCAAGGAGGCCGACGTCTTCCTGCACCTGCGAGAGTTGCGCAACCGCGGCGAGAAATTCGATCTCATCGTGCTCGACCCGCCCAAGTTCGCCCCGACCGCCGCCCAGGTCGAAAAGGCGTCCCGCGCCTACAAGGACATCAACCTGCTGGCGCTGAAGCTGCTGGCTCCTGGCGGCCTCCTCGCGACGTTTTCCTGCTCCGGCGCCATCTCGCCGGACCTGTTCCAGAAAATCATCGCCGGTGCGGCGCTGGACGCGGAGGCCGACGCGCGGATCGTCGAGCGCTTCGGGCCGGATGCCGACCATCCGGTGGGCCTGGACTTCCCCGAGGGCGATTACCTTAAAGGCCTGTTGGTCTATCGGGCGTAATTTCTAAAATTGGCAAACCAGTTGGCATGAAGGGCGCATGCCTATTAGTTCTACGAAAAACAAAGTTTCACTTTTATGCCGCTCGGCTTGAAGCCGCAATGTCCTTGCCCCATATAGGGTTTCGCGCGGAGTAAAATCCGCCTCCCCCCAATTCATGCGCAGCACCAGGAGCGAGCCATGCAGCAAGAGAACATGATCCCCGTGACCATCCTCACCGGCTTTCTCGGCAGCGGCAAGACCACGCTGCTGAACCGCATCCTCAAGGAAGACCACGGCCAGAAGATCGCCGTCATCGAGAACGAGTTCGGCGAAGTCGGCGTGGACAACGACATCCTCGAGACCGGCGACGAGCAGATCATCGAGATGAACAACGGCTGCATCTGCTGCACGGTGCGCGGCGACCTCATCCGCATCCTCGGCACGCTGAAGGAAAAGCGCGACAGCGGCGCCCTCAAGTTCGACCGCGTGATCATCGAGACCACCGGCATGGCCGACCCGGGCCCCGTGGCGCAGACGTTCTTCACCGACGAGGAGATCGGCAACAACTACCTGCTCGACTCGATCCTCACGATCGTGGACGCGAAGCACGCGAAGGAGACGCTCGACGAGTTTCACGAGGCGCAGGAGCAGGTGGGCTTCGCCGACCGGATCCTGATGTCCAAGACCGACCTCGTGTCGGAAGAGGAAGTGAAGACGCTGTCGGACCGGATCCGCAAGATGAACCCGCGCGCGCCGATCAAGCACGTGCACTTCGGCAATGCGCCGATCGCCGAGGTGCTCGACATCCGGGGCTTCAACCTCAACGCGATCCTGGAGCTCGAGCCGGACTTCCTCACGGACTCCGCGCACGAGCACCACGACGAGGTCGAGTCGTTCGTCTACCGCAGCGACAAGTCTTTCGACGGCGCCAAGCTCGAGCAGTTCCTGGGCGGCATGATCCAGGTCTATGGCCCGGACCTGCTGCGCTACAAAGGCGTGCTGTGGATGAAGGGCAACCCAAACCGCGTCGTCTTCCAGGGCGTGCACATGATGATGGGCGGGGATGTAGGCAAGCCGTGGGCCAAGGGCGAGAAGAAGGAATCGATCATGGTGTTCATCGGCAAGAAGCTGCCGAAAGACCTGTTCATCGCGGGGCTCGACCAGTGCCTGGCCGGCGCCAAGTAGGCGTCGCTTATCGTTTTTGGCAATGCCGGCGGCGAGTGTATGATCGCTGCATGAAGGCGCGCTTCTTCCTGCGGCTGCTTGTAGCGTTCGCGCTGGCGTTCTCCGGCAGCGTGGCGCAGTTGCACTCGCTGGCGCATGCGCAGGCCGACCTCTCGGCCGCCGCGCAAGGCCACAAGGCCCCCTCCCCCCTCAAGCATTCGAGCGACCAGTGCCTGGTCGTGCATGCGCTCGATGGCACGACGGCGGAATCCGGCGGCCTGCAGCCGGCCGATGACGCCGCTCATCGCATCGTCGCGACCCAGTCGGTCAATAGCGCTGAATCGCCAGCCGCTGCGTTTCTCTCCCGCGCGCCCCCGCTCTCCTCGTAGTCCGGTATCCCGGCCGCTTTGTGGCCGCGTTTCGCGCCGCTTCGCCGGCGCGTCACCTGCATGGATCGAGGAGGGAAGCATGGTCAGGCATACACTCATTGCACTCGGAATGGCCAGCGCTAGTTTGGGAGCGCTCGGTGCTTCGCAAGCGGCCTTCGCAGCCACCGAAGACGATCTGAGGGATCTGCGCGAGCAGGTTCGCCAGTTGAAGGAGAGTTACGAAAAGCGGATCGAGGCGCTCGAGAAACGCTTGCAGCATTCGGAGGAATCAGCCGGCAAGGCGGATATCGCCGCCGTTCGGGCCGAAGCGACTGCCAGCGCGGCAGCGGTCCAGGCGAGCAGCCGCCCGGCCGGTGAGAGCGCCTTCAATCCAGGCATCTCGCTGATCCTCAATGGAACCTACGGGAACCTCAAGCGGGATCCAGCGGGTTACCGGATCAACGGGTTTGCCCCGACCACCGGGGAAGTGAACCCGCCGAATCGCGGCCTGAGCCTCGGTGAGTCGGAATTGGTGCTCAGCGCGAACATCGACCACTTGTTTCGCGGCACGCTCATCGCTGCGCTCTCCCCCGATGACCGAATCGCTGTCGAAGAGGGGTACGTGCAGACGCTTGCGCTGTCCAACGGCTTCACGGTGAAGGCCGGGCGATTCCTGTCGGGCGTCGGGTACCTGAACGAGGTCCATGCGCATGCTTGGGATTTCACTGACGCGCCGCTCGCGAGCAAGGCGTTCCTCGGCAACCAGCTGGCCGATGACGGCGTGCAGGTGCGATGGGTGGCGCCGACCGATTTGTATGTGGATATGGGCGTCGAGGCGGGTCGCGGGCGCAAATTCCCCGGCGGTCCGGACGGCGGGCGCAGCAAGAACGGGTTCGGGTCCGGCACGCTTTTCGCGCACCTCGGCGGCGACATCGGGACGAGCACTGCGTGGAGAGTCGGACTGTCCCGCCTGCAAACTTCGCCACAGGACCGGACCTTCAACGACCTGGATGCGGCCCGCGCGACCGTCACCAACGCGTTTACCGGCACCAGCCGCCTCTGGGTCGTCGACGGGATCCTGAAATGGGCGCCGAACGGCAATGCATCCGAAACCAGCTTCAAGTTGCAGGGAGAATATTTCCGCCGCAATGAGGGCGGGACGCTTACCTACGACACGACCGCCGCCTCGCTTGGCACGCGCAGCGGTGCCTATGCTTCAAGCCAGTCGGGTTTCTATACGCAAGCCGTCTACCAGTTCATGCCGCAATGGCGGGCGGGATACCGGTACGACCGCCTGGGTGCCGGGAGCACCAGCATCGGCCTTGTGAACTCGGGCGCGCTGAGCGCGGCGGATTTCCCGATCCTCAATGCGTACAACCCGACCCGGAACACCTTCATGGTCGACTGGAGCCCGAGCGAGTTTTCGCGCCTGAGACTGCAGTTCGCACGCGACCGGTCGCAGGTCGGCACGAGCGACAACCAGGTGTTCCTCCAATACATCATGAGCCTCGG
>JANXRZ010000196.1 GCA_025352885.1 Pseudomonadota bacterium
TCGTCTGCTATGGCTGGTGCAGGCACGACGGCGAGGGAGCGCCTCATGACAGGGCCTGACGATGAAAGCCGTCCGCTACTACCCCGCCGGGATCGAGCATCTCACTACGAACGATCTCTACAACATGCTCGAGAGCGGTGAGCTCAGCACGAGTCTCTACTATCGTCGGCAAACTTTGATCGCGGTCGCCGAACTGGCCGCCCTCGCAAAGGGAACGCACGACCCCTTGTCCCGCTGGCGCGTAAAGAAATTCCACGCCGACTTGGAAACGATGGAAGGAAACGACGAGGTCGAAGTGACCGGCGAGACGCTGTGCGAAACCGTCATGCTCGCCCTCACGTACCTGACATAAAGGGGCCAGGCTCAAACCTGACAGGCCGCCCTGTCCGTCCCTTTCCTGATCCAGCAACAAACTCCTCTATCATCCGGCATGAAAACCTGCAGTCATCAGAGGTCGCAGCTGACGCAGAAGCCGTACATTTCGCTGACAAGCGCCGAGCGTCTCGAAATGATCGTCTATTACGCGATGGGCGACTGGCGACGCGGCGGTTCGAAGACTTCCGGGGCGCCCGCGTTCGACCTGGACGGCAAAAAGGTGTGGATTGCCACCGGGTTTGCGCACAGTCGCTCCGTCAACAAACTGTCCCAACTTGCCGTGGGCGATACGATCCACGTATGGGTCTCGGGACATGGAAAAGACCGGGTCGCATGGCACGCCGCCTTCAATCACCGGACAGTGCTCGATTACGACGTAATCTTCAAGCGCGATCAGGAGGAGCGCCATTTCATTCGCCTGCTGGCGCTTGGGGGCTTCCTCATCGGGATGGTCCTGTATTTCTTTAGGCTCTGACGGGCCGCCTTCTGTCAGGTTTGAGCCTGGCCCCTTTTTGTCAGGTAGGCCTCGTTCACGCAGTTGATCAGAGTGCCGTCCGCTAAGAACCCGTAAGCCGTCTCGATGGATTTGCGGCGCATGTCGAGCATCGAATCCGGGCTGTAGTGCGCGGCGTGCGGGTTGAGCAGCATGCGGCCGCGCAGCCACGGCTCATTGGCGTGCCACGCCGCGACCAGCGGATCCTCGAGCGTCGCCGGCTCCTGGGGCAGCGCATCGATGCCGAGCGCCGCGAGCTTCCCTGATTTAAGCCCGTCGCGCAGGGCAGCCGAATCGCAGATGCCGCCGCGCGCGGTGTTGATGAACCACGCTCCGGGCTTCATCGCGCCCACGGCCGCCGCGTCGATCATGTTCCGCGTCTCCTCCGACAGCGGAGCATGCAGCGACACTACGTCGGCCATTCCGAGAAGCTCGTGCAGTGTGCGCGCGCGCCGATACCCGAACGACAGCTCAGTGCCGTTGGCCCGGTACGGATCGAAAAACGCGACGTTCATGCCGAATGCGCTCGCCCTTAACGCGGCGGCCGTGCCGATGCGGCCCAGGCCGATCACGCCGAAGCACAGCCCTTTCAAGCGGCGGGCAGTCAGATTATTCATGTACGCCCAGCCGCCCTTGAGGTCCGCCCGCAACCCGGTATCGAGGCTCGCCGTCCCGCGCGCCAAGGTGAGCATCAGCGCGATCGCCGTGTCAGCGACGTCCGTGGTGCCGTAGTCGGGCACGTTGCAGACTGCGATGCCCGCCTCGCCGCAGGCCTTCAGGTCCACCGTGTCGAAGCCCACCCCCGAGCGCACGACGATGCGCGTGCGCTTGAGGTGCGGAACGACCTTTGAGTCGATCGGCACGCGCGAGACGATGATGGCATCGCACGTCTCCCACGCCGTGCGGTCGATTGCCTCGAAGCTTTTTTGGCGGGGATTGGTGAGGACAGTATCCGGGCCGGCGACCTCGCGCTCGATGTCCTGGTGATCGGTCCGGCTGTCGGGGTAAAGGATGGTGAAAGGTTTGGACACTTTGGGTTCCTGTGGGGCGTCGCGAGTTTGACTGGAGCGCAGTTTACCGAAACGTGAACCGGCATACAGAAGGGCGTCTAGACGCCCGGCACATTGGAGCCCCAGTAGGTTTCAACCAGGGGTTTCAACCAGGGGTTTCAACCAGGAGAGTTCGAATGACGAAAGCGACGACAGCAGGACAAGTGGGCGATGTGGAGCAATTCAGGGCGCAGCATCCGGAGCAAGGGCTGAACGCGGTAGCGGCGGAGGCAGCGGACACGTCCAATGCCAGGATGACCGAGCCGGCCACCGACGAGGCCGACATCACCTCACCGGGCTGGGACGCCCCGGGGAACTCGACAACTAAAGAGTCGAGCGCCAAGCTGCTCGAGCAAGCGGAGTCTTACGTCGTGGCGAATCCGCTCAAGTCGATCGCGGCGGGGTTCGCGGCCGGCGTGGTGATCAGCCGGATGCTTTAAGGACAGGTCCAGCGTCCGGATCAGTGCACCGGCTCAGCGACGAACACCGGGATCTGCCGCGTAGTCTTCTTCTGGTAATCCTCGTACGGCGGGAAAGCGGCCACCGACAACTTCCAAAGGCGCGCGCGCTCGACGGGGTCGCTCACTTCGCGGACTTTCATCTTGCGCACGACGGTCTTATCGCGGATCTCGACTTCGGGATTCGCGCGCAGGTTGTACACCCACACCGGATCCTTGGGCGCGCCGCCCTGCGAGCCGACGAGCACGTAGCTGTCGCCGTCGGCCACGCGCATGAGCGGCGTCTTGCGGATGCCGCCAGTCTTGTTGCCCACGTTGGTGACGATGATGACCGGCAGGCCGGTATCCATTAGCGTGGTGCCCTTGGTTCCTCCGCTGCTCTCGTAAAGCTCTACCTGCTCGCGCACCCATTTCGTGGGGCTGGGAATGTAGTCGGCCATGTCAGGCTCCTCGTAGTCTCGATCCAAAATTTTCCGCCTAAATGGGGCCACGCTCAACCTGACAAAAAGGGGCCAGGCTCAAACCTGACGAGCGAGCGTGTCGTCAGGATTGAGCCTGGCCCCTTTTTCAGCATCTTCATGCTCCGCGATGGACTTGCGCATCATGTCGAGATACGCCACAGCGATGCAGGCGATGACCCCTGCGACGACCGAGTGATATACCAGGTGTTGGGCGCTCGCAAACAGGTCCACCTTCGCCTGGTCGGAAACGCGGACGGCCCGCAAGCACTGGACAGCCATCAGCACGCCGAATGCGGTGACGATCAGGAGCGGACCACGCTTCCTTCCAGGCCCCAGCGAATAAAGGGCGGACAGGGAGACGATCCCGAAGGCCGCGAAAGAGGCGATCGTGTAGATGAGGACGCGTTCGCGCACCGCGCCCTCCGCGAAGCCGATGATCGGGAACAAGATCACGATCGTCGCCGGCGGGATGGCCGCCATCAGCCAGCTTGGGCGTTCCTTCCTCAGGTTCTCCAGCGCCAAGTAGAGCAGCGAGTACGCAAGCAGGATCAGGATGTTGGCTGCGTAGATGGCCAGTACCGGCGGGAGTGCGCCGCGCTGGGAAAACAGCAGGAGGCCCAGGCCGTTCGAGAAGAACGCAACGGTCGCCCAGTCCGGAAGGAAAGTGCTCTTTTCGCCCCGCCTCCACTTTGTTGACTGCAACTCGATCAGGCCCGCGAGCGCCCAGGAAAACAATGCAGAGACGACAATGACCGACTTCGGACTGATATCCACTTAAAACAAGACCTTTCTCATACTGCTACGCCCGCGCTGCTCAGGGCGGTTTTCGGGCGCATGGTTTTCTGACGGGGGCAGAGTGTACCCGCGTAGGACGACCGTAGTTTCCCTACTTTCGCCGCCGAAGTTAAAGGGGCTCAGCCCGGCCCCTTTCTCTAGGCCCAAAGACCCATGTTGGTTGCAGTAAGGCGGTCCAAACCTGCGACCGGACTTTTCGATCGAGCTGCTTACCCAGTCGTCCTCGCCAGCCCGTTCAGCGCGGCATAAGCGCTTCGGCACGAGGCACGCGCCTTGTTGAGGTCTTCGTTTGCCGCGCTTTGGTCGCAGCCCGGCACGGCGAGCGCATCTACTGCGCGCTGAAGGTTGGCCACGGCCTTTGCAAGCGTGCTTTCAAGAATTTCTTGGGTCGTCATCTTCAGCTCATTTTGGCGAACTTGGCAGGGTCAGTCAGCATGCCCCAAATTGCGTCCTGCGAGGCGCCAATATCGACTGCAAGCTGCGGGTCCCGGTCGAGCGAGAGGCGGATCCTCGTCAGGAGCGAATCGAAAGGCCGCCGCAACGTGCGCATCTCCCCGCCGGTCTCATGCGCCACGCGGAATCTTTCCAAAAGGCCATCGATCTCGATCTTGAGGCCCAGCTTGGCGCCGAACGAGAGCGCGGCGGTTTCGCGCAAGCGTTCGCGCAGCGAGCCCAGGCCAAAGACCTCGGTCTTGTGCGTTTCGGAGAAGCCCTGTCCGGTCGGCCTGTCGATGCCCTCGGTCGCAAGGGCCACGGCGCACGACGAGAGGAGCGACACGGCCAGCGCCGAAGTGAGAAATAGCATCTTGGTTTTTGTGTTCATGCCACACGGTAGGCCGTACTGCCGGCCGGGTCTGCCGGGTGACGAACATAAACCTGACAAAAAGGGGCCAGGGAAGCCAAACCCGTTTCTTGAAAAAAATCGAGCCTGGCCCCTTTCTGTCAGCTTGGCCCCTAATGTCAGCCTGGCGCCTTTCTAGTTACTTCTTCGCGCCTTTGTCTGTGGCTTTTGTGTCGACCTTAGTCTCGGTCTTGACGTCAGCTTTGGTCGACGGGGTTGCGGGTTTTGCCGGTTCGGCTTTGACTGCGGGCTTCGCGGGCTCTGCCTTGGCGGTGGTCTTTTTCGCCGCACCCTTGTGCTCGCCTTTGTCATGTGCCTTGACCACCGTCTCGCCGCTGAGCTTTACATCCGACTTGATCTGCTTGAACAGCCCCGGACCGATGCCCTGCACTTTTTCAAGGTCGGCTAGCGACTTGAAAGCACCGTTCTTGGAGCGGTAGTCGATGATGGCTTTGGCCTTGACGGGGCCTATGCCCTGCAGCGTTTCGAGCTGCGCCTGCGTTGCCGTATTGATGTTGACATCGGCAAAGGCGTTGAAGGCAGCCAATCCCAACGAGAGTACTAAAAGGGCAATTTTCTTCATCTTTACAGCCTCCTTTATCACCGGCGGAAATGCCGGCCAACGACCGAAACGCCCGAACCTGTCATTCGGTTGACCCCATCCCCGCGGCGGAATAGGACCTGTAGGACATCTCCGGCACGTTATCAGGGGTCTCGCCCTACAGAAAACCAACCCACCCCCTGCCACCATTGTTGTCACGCAGGGCGGCACCAGTGCCCATTTCCTTATCCGTATGAGGAGAAACAATATGAAAGCTAAACTTACCCTTGCCGCAGCGATCGCGACGGGCTTGATGTGCGGGACCGCAATGGCGCAGTCGTATTCGCCGAACCCCAACAAGGCGCAGAACTCCGACATGCGCACGCAGAGCGGGGCGTCTCCCTATTCGGGCGATACCTACCTCTACCTCGATCGCGGTTACTGGAGCCCCGGGACATCGACATACATTGTGCCCGCCGACCAGTCGACGATCTGGCTGGTCCCCGCCCCGGTGGTCAGTGAGCCGGTTGCCGGCACCCGCAACGTCTACGTGCCGAACGACAGCACAACGGGCCCGGCGCCCGGCGTGACGACCAATACACCGAACCCGAACAAGACGCAGAACAACGGCGTCCCCACCCAGTACGATCGTCGATTCGATACACCGTACGATACGTATTACATTTACCGGATCGACCGGGACGCGCCGTAACGCAGCTTTCCCGTAGCGCAAAGAAAAACGCGGAAGCCGAAGCCTCCGCGTTTTTTTTCGCCCGCTGAAAATCTACCGGGACCGCCGCCTCAACAGGAAATAAGCGACGCCCACCACGGCCATCCCGGCCACGGCCTTCTTCGCAAGCCCCGCCGGGTTGTGCTTCAGCTCCGCGCGGATGCCCATCTCCGCAAATACGTTCGGCAAGCGCCCCCTGCGTAAGTCATCGAACAACCCTTCGAATACGTCTACGCGATCGGCCACCAGCAGCGTGAGCCAGCGGCGCAGATCGCTCTCGCTCCACCCGTAGGCCTTGGCGCGCATCGCGCCGCTCAGGCCGCGCGGCGGAGTGCTCGTCCCGAACAGCGGCGTCACGCCCGAGCGCTCAGTCGAGTGGAACACCGTCATGTTGAGGGGCTGGTCCTCAGGCGTTTCCCAATGCACGTTCTCGAGGCGCGGCGGCGTGCGCTCCATCGGGTGAGCCGGCCGGTCCTTGTGGTCCCGATCCACGCCCCATCCCTTGATATGTGACATGTCCCGCGTGACACGCTCCGAGCCTGTGGGCCGCGGAGGCTGGTTTCCGCTGTGGTCGCGCATATGCGGTGTTTGGCGATGCTCGCCGACCGGCCCGGGATTCGAATTTTGGGTTTCCATGGATTCGCTCCTTGTCAGTGCAGCATGCGCCCGGCCGAAGACGGGTTCGGCGCATTGGGGGGAATGAGGACGGTCTTGATGCAGTTGTCGAGCTTGCTCGAGAACAGGTAACCGCAGATGCATGAGCGCGTCACCTTCACGATCGCGTCGTTTGCGTGCTCGATCTTCGGCTCGACCTTCTGCTGGGCCCGTACCCGGTACGGACCGCGGTAATTCATTGCCAGCATGGGGGTCTCCTGTGTGGGGGAAACTCATCGTAAAAGCCGCTTTTGGGGGTGCTCTGTGCGTCGGTTCGCAGACGAGAAAGCACCACGCGAACGCACCGCGCGGAAACACCCCGTTTTGACGGTGCGCGGATGCTTAATCGAAACACTGAACATTAATCGAAACGCCGGGGGGCCCACGACGGCAGACGCGCACACTGGTCCCTCCCCCACCCAACCGGAGACTGACATGACCGCAGAAATAAACTACGTAAATCCCTCGACGATTCCCACGCCCGTCGGCTACTCGCAGATCGTCGATGTGCGCGCCGGCCGCCTCTTTTTCATTGCCGGCCAAGTGCCGGTCGATGCGAAGGGACAACTGGTCGGAGAGGGCAACTTCGAGGCGCGGGTCGAGCAGGTCTTTAAAAACCTCGGCGCGGCGCTTGCCGAAGTCGGCTGCACCGCACGCAACCTCGTGAAGCTCACGGTGTACATGCGCGACATGCAGAACCTCATGGCGTATCGCGCCGCGCGCATCAAGTTCTTCGGGACCACGACACCGCCGGCCGCCCCCGCCGTCACGCTCGTCGAAGTCTCACGGCTTTACCTAGGCGAGATCCAGCTGGAGATCGAGGCGATCGCCGCCGCGTAACACTCAAGCGGACCCGCTGCTGCCCTCGCTGAATTTCTCCGGGCGCGCTTTATGGATGGCGCCTTCGAACTCCACCTTCACGGCCTGGTCGTAGAGGACCTCTCCGCGCTCTTCAATGTGATGCAGGCAGCGCACGCGCTGGCCGTTCTTCAGGATCTGGAGGAGCCTCGCCTTGCGCTTGCGGAAGGGCAACTCGCGAAGATCGCGTCCGTTGAGCACGAGCGCATCGAAAGCAAAGAACACCGCGGGGTTGCGACGGGCGGCCGGTTCGATCGTTGCGGCCTTTTTCATGCGTGCGCGTGTGGCCAGGACGTCGAAGCGCGGGGTGCCGAGATGGTCGAGCACGACAAGCTCGCCGTCGAGCGCGAACTTTCTGCGTCGCGGCCGCAGTTCCTCGACCAGTTCGGGGAAAGCGGGGCCGAGTTCCTTGCCGTTGCGCGAAGTGAGCCGCACGCGGCCCCCGAGGTTCGTTACGAGCACTCGAAAGCCGTCGTACTTGGGCTCCCAGTTCCAACCGACGCGGTTGGATGCGCGCGGCGCGGATACCTCGAGGGCCAAGTCTTCGTGCGTGATTTCGATCATGGCGCGAACATGCAGCCGCTCGTACCGCGGCTCTGTACGCGACTGCACCGTACGGCCCAAGTTAGGCCGTTGTATTTAGTGCCGCTGTGACTTTTTCCCTAATAGGCGCTGGCGAATTGGGTGCGGTCGGCCAGAACCGCCCAGATCGTTTCGCGCGAAGCGGCGATGTCGCGGGCCAGCTGCGGGTCCTTCTTCAGTAGACCGCGGATCTTCACGAGCAGCTTCTCGTACGGCTCGCGCATCTCTGCCACCTCGCGCGGGCCGGTTGCATGCGCCTCGCGCAGGCGCCCTAGAAAGTCATCGATCTCCGACTTGAGCGCGAGCTTCTGCAGGGGTGGGATGGCCTTGGTCTCGCGAAGCCGATCTTCAAGCGCGCTGATGCTCAATTCCTCGGTCCTCGGGGCGGCCGGCCGGAGGGCGTCGACCAAACCGGGGTTCACGGGCAGGGGTGGGGCGGCGAATGACGAGGATGCAAAGACGAGGCCGGCTGCCGCGAATATTTTGAGGAGCATGTTCTTTTTCATCGCCGGCTCGCTTTGAAGATCACGGCCCTCACATTAGGCGTCAGGTCGTGATGTGTCTGTCGTCCCTGCGCTTGTCTATTCGTCAGAAATTCTCTCTACCCACAGGGCTTTACGTGACGGGGCGGCCTCTAGTGTGCGTGCGCGTGTAGGCGGATGCCGCACCGTTTTCGGGCGCCGGAGCGGACAGAACCACCGGCGAACGGCTGCGAAGATTCTGGGCCCAGCTGCATCTTAAGGAGATCAACATGAAAGTACGAACCACCTTGCTAGCCGCCCTCGTTGCGGGTGCGTGGTGCACTGCCGGCTTTGCGCAGAACACCTCGAACCCCACGGGAACCGAAATGAACAAGGGCTCGACCGCGGGTTCCGCTACGGGCTCGTCCACATACGACACGAAGCGCCGCGCCACAGGTACCAGCACGGGTCCGACGAATTCGCCGAACCCGAACAAGGCGCAGAACTCCGACATGCGCACGCAGGGCGGATCCGGGACGACCTCGGGCTACCCAATGACAATGCCGTCGAGCGCGGCGACTGGCGCACCGACCGCCGGCGGCCGCAACACGATGGGCGGTTCGATGGGGTCCCCGACCAGTACGCCGAACCCCAACAAGGCGCAGAACTCGGACATGCGGACGCAGGACAACACGAACACCATCACCGTTGATCCGGCCACGAACCCGCCCAACAACATGCCCAACAACATGCCCAACAACACGCCGAACCCCAACAAGGAGGAGAACTCCGGGATGAAGACGCAATAGTCGGCGCCAGGCAGTAGAAGAGAAGCGGTGGGTCGACCGACCCGCCGCTTTTTTTCGCGTGTGGAAAGGCACTGAAGCGGAGCTCCTCCGATTACACGCTGAGCCTCCAGTATCAGGAGGTGACGCTTCGCCGTCCAGAGGGCCCCGGGGCGAGGCGGTCATTCGATGACGCGGTCGGCGCGCAGCAGGATCGAAGGCTGCACCGCCAGGCCAAGCGCTTTCGCGGCCCTGGCGTTCAAGACCATATCGAACTTCGTCGGCAGCTGGACGGGTAAGTCCGCAGGTCTCGCCCCCTTCAGAATCCGGTCGACATAATCGGCTGCGCGAATCGCCATGTCCGGGTAATTGGGGCCGTACGACATGAGGCCTCCCGCATCGGTGAACTCCGCCACCTCGTACATGACCGGTATGCGGGCGTGCGCTGCAAGGTCGGCGATGCTTCTGCGTTGACTGAACATCACGCCGTCTGTGACGAGCAATATGGCGTGGAGCCGGTCGCTCGCGGCGGTAGAAAAGGCCGCCTGCAATTCCGGAACCTTCTGGACCGGGAGTTCCTTGAGGTGCACGCCTAACGAGCGTGCGGCGGCCGCGATCTTCTCCCCTGCAAACCGGGCATTGGTCGAAGTCGGGTTCAGGAGCACGCCTACGCGGGTCGCGCCCGGGACCAACTCCTTCAGAAGCTGGAGCCGCTTTGCGTAAATTTCCGGCGCCAGCGTCGACAGGCCTGTCACGCTGCCCCCGGGTTTTGCGAAGGTGGTGATCAGCCCCGCCCCAACCGGATCCTGGACGAGCACCATGACAAGGGGCGTCGCCGGCATTGCGGCATGCGCCGCCACGCATTCGACGTCACTGGTGGCGATCACGACGTCCGGCCGCAACTGCGCCAACTCCTTGGAGAAAAGAGCGATGCGGTCCTGCTTCCCGCCGGCGAAGCGGCGCTCGATCGCGAGGTTGCGGCCCTCCTCGTAGCCTCGCCGCTTCAGCTCGTCGAGAAAAGGCACCCACAAAGTGACATTCGGCTTGAGCGGATCCGGGTCCGTGCCGATCGAGAGCAACGCAATGCGCGACTGTTTCTGGGCGCTTGCCCATCCGGGAGCCCCGAGCAAAACCGAAGCCGAGAGGAATTTGCGGCGCGAAACCATTCCCTATCCAAAGGTGAAGCGCGTGGCGACAATGTGAAGTCCCAGGCGACGGATCATCTGTACGCCCCGGCACACAACCAAAATCCGAAGCGCCCAAATGTCGATCGTGCTTGTCGTAGTCGCCGCGCTTCTCGGAAGCCTTGCCGGCTTTCTTGCGGTTAAACGTGGATTGCTTCCCCGAAGGTGGGGACTCATCGCGGCGCTCTGCGCGATCGCTGTCCTTGCGGCGGTTTCGACGAATGCCACGCAAAGGCTCCTCGACGCCGGCTTCGACTTCACGCTGGTGGACATCATCGAGGCCGCCAGCTATTTCATCTTCGGCTTCTCGAACACTGCGGCATGGGCGCTGTTCAGGCCCTCTCCCCTACGATGGGTGCTGTTCGCGCTTATCCCGGTTGCGATGATCGAGCCGCTGCACTGGGCGATGGTCGGGATCGCTTGGGCAATGAGGCGGTTGGGGTAGAAAAAAGGGGCCAGGCTCAAGCCTGACCCTTTTCAACGCGCCGCGTTACGCCGCGCAAAAGCCTCGTCAAGGCGTCGTTGCGCCTGGTCGACCTCGCACTGGAGCGCCAGTTGGCGCTCGAAATACTCGAACCTGAACCGCGGGCCTGAACGCTCGCCTTCGACGGGTTCCACGCCGGTTTCCAGCCTCGTCTCGGCCAGGCGAAGGGCGTCCGTTGCGGCCACGACATCCTGGTTCGCCTTGTCGAGAGCCGCCGCGCGTTTTTTCGACTTGTCCAGAAGCTCCTTGTCGATGGAACTCAACTGCGCCGGGGCAGGCTTTTCGGATGGCACAGGCGATGACTCGAGAGGTACCACGCTGGCCGTTTTCGAATTCGGCTTGTCGGTATAGGTCACGCGACCCTTCGAATCGACCTGCTTGTAAACGGTCTGCGCATCGACCGACGACGATAGAAGAACAGTTGCAACCAGGATGAGCGAGATGCGCATGGCGAAATTCTGATCCGGCTTGAGTCGATCAAAAAGAGTCCGTTCGGACTAACCTTTGCACCTACCGAATTCGAAACGACTGCTGCGGCAAGTGATCCTTTCATTTGCGTAACAAAGCGCGGTGACCGGCAGATGCGATTGCCTTCCAAGGCAATCACTTCGCCGAGCGGCCTGAACCGTTGCATTTCGAAACACATGCCAGCCCGGCGAAAGGGAGCGGAAAGCTGCAGGAAAGCCTGTTCTCTAATACTCGGAGTCCACTTCTCAAGAGCCCGTCATGCAAACCTACGCAAACCTTAGTCTTCTCGCTGCCTTGAGTTTCTACGCATTCACCGACGCAAAAATCGTCGGCCGAGGCGCCAAATACTTGGCGATCATCGCGGTGGTCGCATTCGTTGTTACCGAAGGAATGGCACTTATCGCCTGATGCGGCGCCCGCACGGGTAGTCCACTTGTAAGTGATTTCTTACTCCTGGCCGATGGCATATCTGACTGCCAGCGCATGTATTCATGACCATCATGAATGCTTGCTTGCCCTATAAGCACAATCGGAAACTCAACAGGAGTCCAGAACATGAACAAAGACCAAGTCAAAGGTGAAGCGAAGGATATCGCCGGAAAAGTGCAGGAGAAGGTAGGTCGCGCGATTGGCAGCACCGAGCAGGAAGCGAAAGGCCTCGGGAAACAGATTTCCGGCAAGGTCCAGAAAAAAGTCGGTGATGTCGAGGAGGCAATCGACGACTCCAACGAGAACGCGAACGACAACGCGAACAAGCATTAACGCTCGCCTGGCGGTGCCATCGTTGAACCCGACGGTGGCACTGTCGGCACGGACCGGCTAAGTCTCCCTACGCCGGATCAGTCAATATCAATCGAATGGCAAGCGCGCATTCTTGTTGCGATTGAGGCGCAACGGCTTCACATATCCGAGCAACCGCAGCTGCCCATACGCTGACGAGGTAAAGCGGCTGAGCTCGTTAAGTACTCGCTCGTCCTCCAGGTCGAACTTCCGGGAATCGTCGTGCGCTACGACCCAAATCGTGCCTACAGGTTGGCCGTGATCGAAGAACGGCACCAAGATGGCCTCCACGATGGCGGGGTCCACTGGCGCTGGGAATGGGAAATGCTTTTCCGGATACGAGAACAACAACGTTTGCCTGCCGTCCAGCACCATGCCGCAGGGGCTGTCGTTGCGGGCCATCTTCATGCCGATTGCAGCAGCAAGCTCCCCAGTCAGCGCCCGCCAGCGAAAGACTTCCTGTCCGTCCTCGATTTCGAGAAGGCTGATACCGGCCGTCCCTGCGCTGCACAGGCGCCGGGCCGTCTCGACAAGATGGTTGAAGATCTCTTTGGGCGCTTTGGCGAAACGCTGGTTCAGGTCAAGGAGCGCGTTGTTCAGGTCCTGGTCGTCGCCTTTGAGAAAGGGGCGTGCTGCAAGCAGGGCCGTAATGTGGACCTGTTCGAGGGTCGCAGACGTCAGAGCGTAAGCCAAGATTTTCCCGGGCTGGTCCAATTGAACGAAATGATAATCCCGCGTTCTGGGGGCGGCAATCGGTCCGCTCCCGCCCTTGCTGAACGTAAGCGAGCGCACGTTTCGCGGTTGCCGGCGGGAAGAACTGTTGCACCTCCTCGCCGAAGCAGCGGAGTTGGAAGTGGCAGCTCGTTATCAGAGGACGGTCGGAACCTCTTAAGCGCGAGCCAGGCCGACTACTTTTTCTCGCCCTTCTCCTCGTCCTCCCTGCGCTCACGCCTGCCCTTGGACGCCGCTTCGGCTTTGGATGCAGCAGCCTTGGCTTCCTCCGCATGCGCTGAGGCCTGGGCGGCCGCGGCTTTCGCGGCATCGGCCTGAGCAGCAGCAGCCTTCGCAGCCTGCTCCTTGGCCACTTCTGCCTTGGCCGATTCCGCTTTTGCAGCCGCTGCCCTTGCCGCTTCCGCGCGCGCTGCATCCGCCCTTGCGGCTTCCGCTTTGGCTGCGGCGGCCCGCGCGGCTTCAGCCCGCGAGGCTTCTTCCTGAGCAGCCGCGGCTTTCGCGGCCTGCGCTTTCGCGGCTTCGGCTTGAGCGGCTGCGGCGCGCGCTTGCTCTGCGCGGGCCGCCTCGGCTTTCGCAGCTTCTGCCTTCGCCGCGGCAGCGCGAGCTGCTTCCGCCCATGATGCTTCCGCTTTTGCAGCTTCCGCCTGCGCGGCTGCGACCCTTGACGCCTCGGCTTTTGCAGCCTCCGCCCTCGCAGCGGCGGCGCGGGCGGCTTCGGCTTTTGCCGCGTCGGCTTTTGCGGCTTCCGCCCTCGCAGCGGCGGCGCGATCGGCTTCGGCCTTCGCAGCGGCGGCGCGGGCGGCGTCGGCTTTTGCCGCGTCGGCTTTCGCGGCTTCCGCCCTGGCCGCTTCCGCGCGGGCGGCTTCAGCTTTTGCAGCCTCGGCACGCACTGCTTGGCCTTTTGCGGCTTCGGCCCGTGATGCCTCCGCCTTCGCCGCTTCTGCTTTGGCGGCGGCTTCGCGAGCCGCGTCCGCGCGGGCGGCCTCCGCTTTGCCGGCTTGTGCTTTCGCTGCCTCGGCACGCGCTGCGGCGGCTTTAGCTTCATCTGCTTTCATGGCGTCGGCTTTCGATGCTGCGCGAGCAGCGTCTGCCTTAGCGGCTTCGGCACGTGCAGCGTCTGCGCGGGCGGCTTCGGCTCGCGCCGCTTCCGCGCGAGACGCTTCGCCGCGCTTCGACGCTTCTGCCTTCGCTGCTTCAGCGCGGGATCCTTCGCCTTTCGCTGCGGCAGCCTTGGCGGCATCGGCCTTCGCTGCCTCCGTCTTCGCTGCCTCTGCTTTCATAGCCTCAGCCTTCGCCGCGTCAGCTTTTGCGGCATCTGCCTTGGCCGCATCCGTTTTCGCAGCATCCGCTTTGGCATCGGCCTTCGCGGCATCGCTTCGCCCGCCTTCGGCTCGCGCACCATCGCGTCGTCCTGCATCCGCCTTGCGCTCTTCGGGCGAGCGTCCCGCGGGCGGGGCGGCAGGAGGTGCGGCGGTGGGTGGGGGCGTTTGCACTGTGCTCACGATGACCGGCGCGCTCGCGGTGGTGCGTCCTGCGGGCACCGGTGCAGCAGGAGCCGGCGCAACCGCCGAAGGTGCGGCCGGCGGCGCGACGGGTGCGGCGCCTCGCTGCTGGCGAAGCGGCTGCTCGACCGGCACGCCGGGCTGCGCCGCGAGTTGCACCTGTTGGGAAGCCAGCGTCGGGGGCGCGGGCGGTGGCGCGGTGCGCGCAACAACGGGACGGTCACTGCGCGAAGGACGCGCACCCTCGGCGCGAGGCGCCCCGCCACGCACGCTTTGCTCGACCGGCGCAACCGCCACCACCGCAGCTACGAGCGCACTTACAACCGCTTCGCGCGGCACGCTTACCGCGGCACGAGCGACCGGCTGCGACTGGGCGAACGACTGGCGGGGCACCGCGACCACGGCACCGGCGACCGCCTGGTTCGCGTACGTAGTGCGTGCTGCGGAGGGTGTTTGACTCTGACCCTGAGCGTTCTGAGCGTTGCGATCCCGTGTGGGTGCCGCCTGGTTGACGACGAAGGTGTTGTAGTAATTGTTGATGACGGTGGGCGTGACGGCGGTGTTGCTGCGGTTGACGCGCTCGAAGTAGGTGCGGCTCACCGGATACGAAGGCCGGTAGACCTCGCGCGGCGCTAACGGGAACCAGCCGATCGCGGCCGCAAGCGCCGAGCCTGCCGCCGCGGGTGCAAAGTTGCGGCCGTCGACGAACCCGACGAGCGCGGGCGCATACACGGCGCGCTCCTGGCGCGGGCCCGGAACCCATACCCACGATCCCCGGATATTGGCCCAGCGCCCGTAATGCGAGACCGCATAGCCCCACGGCTGGTCGTCGACCCACGTCCAGCCCCACGGATTGATCCACGACCAGTGGCCGTTGCGATACGGCGACCAGCCGGCGTCGACGCGCGACGGCGCCCAGACCGAGCCGTACTGCGGATCGGTGCGCCAGACACCGTACTCGTCAAGATCTTCGTAGCCCACGAGGTCAGGCGACACATAGCGGGCCGAGCGGGCCGCTTCAAGGCGTCGATCCCGCGCGCGCGACCAGCGCTCCAACTCATCGTCGCGGCGAGCCATCAGGCGGTCGTAGTCGGCGAGGCCCGTGCCGAAAAAGCGGTAGCCCTGACCCGCCACCACCGAATAGGAAGCGCGCTCGCCGTATACATCCGCCCGCCCGCTCTGAACGAGCACGGTGGTCGAGTTGGCGTCTTCGTCTGCCTCGACGCGATACTCGCCCGGTCGTGTGATCGAGAAAGCGAGGTTCGGCGTATCGATCTCGAAAGCCTCGTTCGCGCCCATACGGCGCACGCGAATCTTGAGCGCGCCCTGCTCGAGCTGCACCTGGGCAATGGTGTCGTCGAGATTGAGGAGCGTCACGCTGGTGCCGCCGCCAAGGCGGATCGCCGCACCGCCGAGTTGCAGCTCGGCGCGAGAGCCGTTGGCCACCCAGAGGCGGTCACCGCTCGTGAGCGGGCGATTGACTGGCGCGCGCACCCATGCCTCGTCACCCGCGGGCGAGAGGCTGACCGTCCCGGTGACGAAACTCAGGCGCGCCGCACGCCAAGGCGGCTCGGCGAAGGCGAAACTGTTCAGCGCAAGCAGCGCAATCCCGGCGATGAAGGCACAGAATCGCGAATAGCTGGTTGACTTGTCCATGGCACACCCATCCTTGAGATGCTTGTAGTTATCAACGCATGGTGGGCCGCCCGGAGGACGGTCCCAGTTCGAAGGTGCACACAAAATGGCGGCTTTTGTGTAACCAAATGCTCTTTTCATGGGTTCGCTATCGAACAGATGGACACGCAGACTCGCTGCACACTCCATCAACCGAACGGCCTCGACAGGCGAGCGGTAACCACCCAGGGGAGACCTGAAAATGCACACCATCAAAGCAGCCAAGACTTCCGCCCACCCGGCAGTCCTTTCGCGCAACGATCGCGGCCTCGAGGAAAGACTCCTCCTGGAGCGTTGGGCCGCCGCCGACAGCGCGCGCACCATGGAGTACGACGAGGTCGACGAGTCCCTCGACCGGTTCGACACGGCCTCGGTTGCCGCCTATACACACCACGGCTACTACTCCTGAGCGCAGCGCACGCCGGGCACTGAAGTTACCGGTGCCTGTACCGGTACCAGAACAAGATTGCCATTCAAGCCAACCGGGGAGCGGGCCTCCGAAACGAATGTCGTGAAATCCCCCTCGCACGATCCCGGAAGGTCTCCTGCTCTCCGGGTTTTATGCAGCCCGGCTCATGCCGATCTGCCGCCGCTCCGGCGAGGCGGCTTCCTGCCTCGGCCGCTTACGGAACACGACGAGCAACGTGCCCCCGAGCTTGGGGAACCGCCTGAAGAACGCGCGGCCGAGCTTGAAGAAACGTTGCGTGGTCGCGTGGTCCTGGTGGCAGGTCGCGACCTCGACGACTTCGAAGCCGTGCCGCTCAGCGATGTTCTCAAGGTTCTGCATATTCATCGTGAACACGTGCTCACGGCCTTCGACGAACCGGTTAGCGAGGTGGCGAAGGTAGCTCAGCAGCCCGAACGAGTGCGCAGTCGTGATCACCACCAGGGTGTCGGGCCGGCACATCACACGTATGCCGTCCAGCATCTTTCCCGGGTTCGACAGATGCTCGATGATGTCGCCCGCGACGATCACGTCGAAGTCCGGCTTCAGCCCGAGTTCGGGAAGCGATTCGGCGTTGCCGCAGATCACGTTGTCAAACACGCCGTTCTGCTGGAAGTATTCGATGGCCTCGCGGCTGTAGTCCACGCCCGTGGTCTGCGCCGATTGCGTGAGCGCGTGGTGAAGGGATTTCTCCGCGAGCGACACGCGCTCGTTCGTCTGCTGGTCTGCGAACCCTACGCAGCCGATGTGCAGCACTCGGCGGCCCCTGCAGATTTCGAGGATGCGTTGGGTCTTGGAATAGTAGTTCATGGGGATCGACGGCTTCAAAGTCCGCCCGACTTTCGAGAAGGGTGATCATTCTCATTTCCGCGATGGAGATGCGGCTGTTATTCGCATAACAGTTCGCCTGGCTTAAATGTGGATGCTCTACCCGGATTGCGTCGGGACCGCCTCCGCGCCGGCACCCGCGCGGGAACCTGCGCCGGAACTTCGCGACCCGTGGCTCCTCGCGTAAGCCCACGTGTATTCAGCTCCAAGCAGAAAAATCTGTGCCGAGTAGTACACCCATGCAAGCAGCACGACCAGAGAGCCCGCCGCGCCGAACCCCGAGGCGAGCGAGCTTTTTCCGAGGTACAGGCCGATCAGCACCTTGCCGATGCTGAAGAGGAGCGCGGTGACGGCAGCGCCCATCCACACGTCGCCCCAGGCGATCTTCGCGCGCGGCATGAGCTTGTAGATCATCGCGAAGAGGCCGGTAAAGATGCCGAACGACACGACGAAGTTGACGACCTCGAGGAGTACGTCCCATCCCCCGACCATGCCCCCCCACCATTTGCCGAAGGCGGCGAGCGCAGCACTCACGACGAGCGACACCATGAGCATGAAGGCGAAGCCGAGCACCAGGCCGAAAGACAGCACGCGCGTGCGCAGCATGTGCCAGAGGCCGGACTCCTGCGGCGGCGCGGGCGTTCGCCAGATCCGGTCGAGCGAACTCTGCAGCTCGGCGAACACAGCGGTCGCGCCGAGCAGCAGGAGGAGGATGCCGCCGATCGTGGCGAAGATGCCTTTGGAAGGCTCGCGCGCGGCCTTGATGATGCCCTCGACGGCGACGGCGCCTTCCTCGCCCATGATGCCGCGCAGCTGCTCGAGGATCTGGCCCTGCGCGGCGTCCTGCCCGAACACGAGCCCCGCCACCCCAATGACGATGATGAGGAGCGGCGCAAGCGAAAAGAGCGTGTAGTACGACAGCGCCGCACCCATGCTCGGTGCATAGTCGTCGGACCAGCCTTTCACGGCCACTTTGAGGAGGGCCCACTGGCGCTTGAGCCAGTTGCCCTGCGGGACCGCCAGCGCAGCCTCGACGTCGCCCTCCTTCTTCGGCGGCGTGACC
>JANXRZ010000056.1 GCA_025352885.1 Pseudomonadota bacterium
ATTCGAACGCGCGTCGCCATACTTCTTTCGCCAGCATATTCGTCTACCCCGAGGTCGATGACTCGATCGAGGTGGAGATCAACCCGGCGGACCTGCGCATCGACACCTCCGGGCCTCGGGCGCGGGCGGCCAGCACATCAACAAGACCGACTCCGCGGTGCGGATCACGCACCTGCCGACCAACATCGTCGTGCAATGCCAGAATGACCGCTCGCAACACCGAAACCGCGCCGAAGCGATGGCCATGCTGAAATCGCGCCTCTATGAGCTCGAGCTGCGAAAGCGCCAGGCCGAGCAGGACAAGCTCGAGGATTCCAAGACGGACATCGGCTGGGGCCACCAGATCCGCTCGTACGTGCTCGACCAGTCGCGGATCAAGGACCTGCGCACAGGCGTGGAGATAGGCAATACGCAGGGCGTGCTCGACGGCGACCTGGACGACTTCATCACCGCAAGCCTCAAGCAGGGAGTCTGACTTTGAGCGAGCAAAAAAAACCGGCCGGCGCGGACGCCGAGCCGCAGGACGAGAACAAGATCATCGCCGAGCGGCGGGAGAAACTGGCGAAGCTGCGTGCGGCGGGCCCGGTCTTTCCGAACGACTTCCGACGTGCCGATGCAATGGACGCGCTGGCCGCTGAATTCGGCGCCTTGGACAAGCCCACGCTCGAGGAAAAGAAGGCGTCCGCAACCATCGCGGGCCGCATGGTATTGAAGCGCGTGATGGGCAAGGCGAGCTTCGCCACGCTGCAGGACGGTTCCGGGCGCATCCAGATCTACGTCTCGAACGACCTCACCGGCGAAGCGGCGCACGAGGTCTTCAAGCATTGGGATCTCGGCGACATCCTTGGCGTCTCGGGCACGCTCTTCAAGACCAACAAGGGCGAGCTGACCGTGCAGGCCTCGCAATTGCGGCTGCTCACCAAGGCGCTTCGCCCGCTGCCGGAAAAATTCCACGGGCTTGCCGACCAGGAAGTGCGCTACCGGCAGCGCTACGTGGACCTCATCGTCAACGAATCGTCGCGCAAAGTGTTCGCCGCTCGCTCGAAGATCGTCCAGTCGATCCGCGAATCGATGTCGGGGGAGGGTTACCTCGAAGTCGAGACCCCGATGATGCAGCCGATTCCCGGCGGCGCGGCGGCCCGGCCTTTCAAGACGCACCACAATGCGCTCGACATGGAGTTGTTTCTGCGCATCGCCCCCGAGCTCTACCTCAAGCGGCTCGTGGTCGGCGGCATCGAGAAGGTCTTCGAGATCAACCGTAATTTCAGAAACGAGGGCATGTCGACGCGGCACAACCCCGAGTTCACGATGATGGAGATGTACTGCGCCTACGAAACGGTCGAGTACATGATGGAGCTGACCGAGCGCCTCGTAAGGAACGCCTCGCAGGCCGCGCTGGGCACCGGCCAGGTCACTTATCAGGGAACCGCCATCGATCTGGCGAAGCCTTTTGCGCGCCTGCCGATTCCCGAAGCGATCCGCCAATACGATCCGCAAAGTGCAACGGCCGACCTGCGCGACCGCGCGTGGCTGGCCTCGCGCTTGAAGCAGCTGGGCGGAGAGCCCGACGGCCACCAGGGCTGGGGATCGCTCCAGCTCATGCTTTTCGAAGCCGTGGCCGAGAAGCACCTGACCCAGCCCACCTTCGTGACCGAGTACCCGGCCGAGGTCTCGCCGCTGGCACGGCGCGCGGATCGCGATCCCGAACTGGTCGATCGCTTCGAACTTTTCATCGACGCCAAGGAACTGGCCAACGGCTTTTCCGAGCTCAACGACCCGGAAGACCAGGCGCAACGCTTCCTCGAGCAAGCGCAAAAGAAAGAAGCCGGCGACCAGGAAGCCATGTACTACGACGCCGATTACATCCGGGCCCTCGAGTATGGCCTGCCGCCGACGGCCGGGGCGGGCATCGGAGTCGATCGGCTTGTCATGATCCTGACGGACAGCCCGTCGATCCGCGACGTGATTCTTTTTCCGCAAATGCGGGGGGAAACCGGTAACAACTTGTAACAGAGACGCTCCGCAAGGGAACGCCTTGGGAGTACGCTATGCCGTATCTGGAAAAAATCAGGGAGAAGCGCATGAAAAAGCAAATCGCCTTACGCCGGTTGACGGTCGCCGCAATCTTGGCCGCGGCTGTGGTTCCGGCCCTCGCTCAGTACCAACAGCAGCCGCAGTACCAGCAGCCGCCGCAGCAGTACCAGCCGCAGCCCCAGTATCAGCCGCAGCCGGGTTACCAGCAGCAGCCGCAATATCAGCAGCAGCCCCAATACCAGCCGCAGCCGCAACCCGGGTACTCACAACAGCCGAACCAGGGCTACCCGCAGCAGCCGGCGCCGGGTTACGCGCAGCCGGGAACCTACCCGCAGGGGCAGGACTATCGACCCAACCAGTACCAGCAGTCGGGCCGGCCGATCTGCCCCGACTGCGGCGTGGTGGAATCCATGCGCGAGGTGGAGAAGAAAGGCGAAGGCACGGGCTTGGGCGCGGTCGCGGGCGGTCTCACCGGGCTGATCGTCGGCAAGCAATTGGGCAACGGCAAAGGCCAGAACGTCGGTGCGCTGCTTGGGGCGGCGGGCGGCGCCTACGCCGGCCACCAGATCGAGAAAAACGTGCACACGAACAAGTCCTATGAAGTCTACGTGCGCATGGATGACGGAAGCTTCCGGACGATCCCGATGGCGAGCCAGCCCGGCTGGCGCACCGGCGAGCACGTGCGCATCGTCAACGGCGCGCTCCAGGCCGACCCGAGGTAAGGCGTGGAGCTTTACTGGCTGCAGGATTTCCTTGCGCTCGTGCGCACGGGCAATTTCTCGAAAGCGGCCACCGAGCGGCACGTCACCCAGTCCGCGTTCAGCCGCCGGATCCAGGCGCTCGAAGACTGGGTGGGCGCGCCGCTGTTCGATCGCAGTGGCCATCCCGTCGAGTTGACGGGCGCGGGCCAGCAGTTGCTGCCCATTGCGGTGGGGAGCGTCGAGCCGCTGCTCGACTTCCGTGCCTCGATGCGCGCCCATGCCGCCGAATCGGCGCCCACAGTTACTTTCCTCATGCCCATCCCCTGCTCGGCCGGCATCTTTCCGGCCCTCCTCGCACGCGTGAATCGCGAGATCGGCCCTATCGTCGGGCGAGGGTCGGTCAAGCGCATCGACGACGTGGCCGAGCGCTATGCGTCTGGCGAAGCCGACCTCGCCCTGTCCTATCGCCATCCATCCCTGCCGCGGCCGCAGGGGTTCGATGAACTCGAGGTGATCGAGATCGGCGACGAGCCGATGGTTCCGGTCTGCGCGCCGCAGCGGCGCGGCGTGGCGGGCTACGTGCTGCCCATCGTTCCCGGCGCCCCGCTCGTCTACCTGCCGTACGGGCGCTCGTCTTTCATCGGCCGGGCGGTCGACGATGAAGTCGCCAGCCGCGTGGCCGAAGTGCGACCGCAAAAGCTCTTCGAGGACCCGATGATCTTCGTGTTGAAAGAGCTTGCGCTGCAAGGCATGGGCGTCGCCTGGCTGCCAAGGTCGACCATCGAGCGCAACCTCGGCGACGGCACGTTGTGCCGCGTGGGCGGCGTCGACTGGGATATCCCGCTTACGGTCGAACTGCTCCGGCGGAAGAAAAAGCTGTCGCCCGCTGCAGAGTCGGTGTGGACGCTGCTTGCGGCCGGCGCGGCGCCGGCGAGGCCAGTGCTGAAGTCGGCCACGACGGGCGCACGTCGCCCGGTTCAAGTCCGCGCGTAATGAATACCACGCGGCTCACCGCGGCAGGGCGCTCGAGAAAATCCGGCGGGGAAACCAGGTGCTGCACAACGTGCACCGCCACAGCACGTGGATCTTCCTCTACGGCGACGATCCCCTTCACTCGCAGCAGGCGCGCACCGTAGTTGTCCGAAAGGCCTTGCAGCCAGCTGCCCATTTCGGCAAGCGGCTGCGCTTCTTGCCACTGCAATACGAACGATTCAATCGAGTCGTCATGCACGGCCACCCGGGACTCGACCGGCACCATGCGCTCGGCGTCGAGCGTAGCAGGCGCAAACCAGGCGGCTTCGACGACGCCTTTGCGGCCCACGACCAGGTCCGCATGCGGGTTGATCGCTGACAGGCGGGCATTCAGCGTCTCGAGCGACGCAAGCGACACGCTCTCGGTTTTCGACACAACCAGGCGGTCGGCCAGGAGCGCCTGCCTGAAGGCGGTGCCTTCCTCGCCGAGAGCCGATTCGCCGAGAAGCCCGTCCACAACCGTCAGGATCCCCTCCAGCCTGTACCGCCCCATGAGCATCGGCGACTCGATGAACAGCTGGAGAATGGGGCCAGGCTCGGCAAGGCCGCTGGTCTCGACGACTATGCGTTCGTAAGGCGGAATCTCACCGCGCGCGGCGCTGCGCTCCAGCCGCAGCAGCGCTTCGGCGAGATCCGCCCGGACCTGGCAGCACACGCAGCCTCCCGGCAGGAGAACGACGTCTTCGCTGGAGGATTCGATCAGCGCGTGATCGATGCCGACCGCGCCGAATTCGTTCACCACCACTGCCGCATTGGAGAGCACGCCGGACTTCAGCGCCGCATTCAGGAGCGTGGTCTTGCCTGCGCCGAGCGCCCCGGTCAGGACCAGGACGGGAAGCGCCATTCAGGCCAGGCGCTTGACGATCAGGTCGAGCGCGGCGCCTACCGCCGCGAGACGCACTCCATCGCGGTCGCCAGGGAACACATGCCGCTCGACCAGAGTAGGCGCGCCCGGCCGGGCGGCAGCGATATAGCAGGTGCCTACCGGATTCTTTTCGTTTCCCCCGCCGGGACCGGCATACCCCGTGACGGCGACGGCTACACCCGCAGTTGAATTTTCCAGCGCTCCTTCGGCCAGTCCCTTCGTGACTTCTGCGCTCACAGCGCCATGGGCGCGCGAAATTTCTTCCGAAACACCAAGGCCCGTCGCCTTGGCCGAGTCGTGATACAGCACGAACCCGCGTTCGAACACTTTCGAGGCACCCGAAACAGAAGTCAGGCAGCCTGAGACAAGACCTGCGGTGCACGTTTCAGCAGTCGCAATGCGAACGTTCGCCGCCTTCGCGGCCTCCAAGGCGCGCGCAGCCTTGTCGAGTAGATCTTTTGGGAACACTTCGTCTCTCCTAAAGCGTATTCGTGAAAGCGCGGCCGCCCTGCATGACGAGCTTGAGGCGCGCGCGCTCTTCGAGGATGCGGATATTGGCAAGCGGGTCGCCCTCCACCACGAGCAGGTCGGCATACCGCCCCTTCTCGAGCACGCCGACATCGCTTCGGCCGATGCACTCGGCCGCGCGGCTTGTGGCCGACACCAGCGCCTCCATCGGCGTCATGCCGAGCCACTCGACCATGAAGCGGAATTCCACCAGGTTCTCGCCCACGAGCAGCCGATGCGACTGGTCGGTCCCGAACGCAACCTTGACGCCCCGCTTGACCGCATCCTTCCACAGGGGAATCTGCTTTTGCATGCGGTCGTAGATCTCATGCTCCTTGGTCGATTCGTTGGCCAGTTGCTGTTTGTCCCAAGCGGTGTTCGACTTGCGGTGCTCGAGCGACAGCGGCACCAGCGCCAGGGTCGGCACCCACCAGGTCCCGGTCTTGAGCATCGTATCGGCGCATTGCTCGTCGATGAACCAGCCGTGCTCGAGCGAATGGATATTTGCGCCGAGCGCCGTGCGGATGCCGTCCACGCCTTCTGCATGCACCGCCACGAACTTGCGCCGCATGGCGGCCTCGGCGACTGCGACGCGGATCTCTTCGAGCGTGAACTGCGGCTCGTCCCAGGAATCGGTCACCGAGGTGATGCCGCCGGTGGCGCAGATCTTCACGAAGTCCGCGCCCGCCATGAGGATGTGACGCACGAGGCGCCGCACTTCGTCCACGCCGTCCGCGATGGGACTGGGCAGCCACGCCCGCTTTTGCACCCTCAAACCCGCCGGGACCCAGGCATCGCCATGGCCGCCTGTCTGCGAAATCATCGCTATCGAAATCAGCAGGCGCGGACCGTCGACATACCCTTCGGCAATCGCTTCGCGAAAGCCCGCGTCGGCCCCGCCCATGTCGCGCGCAGTCGTAACACCGCAGGCGAGCGTTTCTCTCAAGATCGCGGTGGAGCGCAGCACGTTGTAGGTGGGCGCGTTCAGCAAATGCTGGCGCATGTCGCGCGCGCGATAGGTCCCATGCACGTGGCAATCGATGATGCCCGGGAGCACGGTGCGGCCGGCCGCATCGAGCACCTGTGCGCCTTTGGGCACGGCCACCATTGATCCCGGTCCGACCGCGGCAATGCGCTCGCCTTCGATGACGATCGTTGCATTCTTGACCGGATCGCGCCCGGTGCCGTCGATGAGGCTCGCGCCGGTGATTGCAAGTGTGGCCACTAATCCTCCAGGTCCACGAAAACGTTCTTCACTTCGGTGTAAAGGGACAGTGCGTGCATGCCGAGTTCGCGCCCGAGGCCGGATTTCTTGTAGCCGCCGAACGGCGCGAAAAATCCGTACCGGCTCGCGCTGCCGTGCGAGTTTACGCTGACCATGCCTGTGCGAAGCGCACGCGCTACGCGCAAGCCCCGGCCCAGGTTGCGAGTCCAGACCGATGCATTAAGGCCGTACGGGCTGTCGTTGGCCATGCCGACGACTTCGGACTCCGAGTCGAACGGGATCACCACGACGACCGGGCCGAAGATTTCTTCCTGGGCGATGCGCATCGAGTTCCGCGCGCCGGTGAGGATCGTTGGCGCGTAATAGGCGCCGTCCCCCAGCCCTTCGGGACGCGAGCCGCCGGTGACGAGCGTGCAACCCTCCGATTTTCCGAGGTCGACATAGCTGTTGACCGAGTCCCATTGCGCTTTCGAGACGAGCGGCCCGATTTCCGTCGCGGGGTCCAGCGGATCGCCGACGCGTGCAGCTTTTGCCGCTTTCGAGAACGCCTCCGTGAATGCTTCGGCGGCGCTGCGCTCGACAAACACACGCGTGCGCGCCGAACAACTCTGACCCGCATTGCCGAACCCCGCCTTGACGGCCTGGCTGGCAGCCTTGGCGAGGTCCGCATCCGCAAAAATTATGTTGGGGCTCTTGCCTCCGAGCTCGAGCGTGATGCGCTTGATGTCGTCCGCGCCGAGCTTGAGCAGCTTGGCCCCGGTGGTCGTCTCACCGGTGAACGAGATCTTGTCGATCCCCGGATGCGTCGCAATCCGGTCCCCGAGCGAGGCGCCGGGCCCGGGGAGGATATTCAGCACGCCGGCCGGAAGGCCCGCCTTGAGCGCAATTTCCCCGAGCATGAGGGCGGTGAGCGGCGTATAGCTGGCGGGCTTCAGGATCACCGTGCAGCCCGCCGCCAGCGCCGGCGCGACTTTCCACGCAGCCGCGAGGAACGGAAAATTCCACGGCGTAATGGCTGCGACGACTCCGAGGGGCTCACGCAACGTGAAGTCCAAAACGCCGTCGCCCATGGGGATGGTGTCGCCGAAAAACTTGTCCATTGCGCCGGCGTAGTACTCGAACACGTTGGCCGCGCTATCGACTTCGTTAAGCGAATTGGAAATCGTCTTGCCGCCGTTTCGCGTCTCGACGTCCGCGATGCGCTTGGCGTTCGCGCGAATGCCATCCGCAATCGCGCGCAGGTATTTGCCCCGCGCAAATGGTTGCATGCCGGACCATTTACCGCCGTCGAACGCACGCCTCGCAGCCGCAACTGCGCGATCCACATCGGCTGGACCGGCCTTCGCGACATCGGCAAACGGGGAGAGATCGATGGGACTGACCGTCGAGAACGTTTCGCCCGATGCGGCAGCCGCAAAAGCGCCGTCGATCAGGAGGCCGGTCTGGAGATCGGTTTGCGCCTTCATGCGAACAGCCTCTCACAGTGTGCCGGCAGTTCCGACAGGCTCTTCAAGTGGATGTCGACGTCCGGGTCCACGGTCGTGGCGTTCGGTGCGATCCAGGCCGTGTAAAGGCCCAGCGCCTTCGCGCCCTTTACATCGTTCCTCAGGTCGTCGCCGACCATGAGCGTCTTCCCGGCCGGGGCCGGCAGCGCTGCGAGCGCCGGCTGGTAGCACTCGGCGTGGGGCTTCATCCAACCCGTATCCGAAGACACGACGATGGTCTGGAAATGCTTGCGCAGGCCGAAGCGCTCGAGCGAAGCCGCGACGACCGGCCCATGCGGATAGTTGGACACCACGCCCAAGCGGTACGAGCGGGCAAGCGTTTCGATCACTTGCGCAGCGTCATCGAGCAGCCGGGCGCCCTGGATCACCTCGCGTCCAAGCGCGTCGGACATTCCGCGCAGGTGGGCGCGCTCGGACAAGGGTTCGAGGCCCGCCAGTTCGAGGGCCATCGCAAACCGGTCATCGAAAGTGTGCTCGCGTTGCGACAGTTTGGAGGCCGCGATCTGCGTGCGGCATGCGGCGTGATAGTGCTCGATGAAGCGATCGAGCGGCAGTTGCGCGCGCGCTTCGCCGATATGTGGAACGACATGCGACTCGAACATGCGCCCCACGCATTCAAGGTGCCGATCGGGGTCGTGGATCATGCCCGGCACCCACATCAGCGTCTCGCCCCAGTCGAAGAGGACTACCGGACGGGAATCCATCAGTCCTGTGCCACCTGTCTAGGCCGCCGCCATCGCTTCGTCCACCAGCGCACGAGCCGCGGCCGCCTGGTCCGCAGCGCCATAAACCGCTCGACCGACCACCCCATAGACACTGCAGCCATTCGCCGCGGCGACCAGCTCGCCTATTTTTCCGCCCAGCGGACCGATGCCCGGCACCACGAAAATTGGTGCCCGCAATTTCGATTTGAGGCGCGCCGAGTGATGGCGGAGCTTTTCGGTCGTGTTGCCCGGGATGACGAAATGGTTCGCCCCTGCTTCCACGGCCTTGTCGATGATTCGTTCGAGCGCATCGTCGGCCACATAGCCGCCGCCGGCCACGTTGAAGTCGGGGAAAGGCAGGTCGCCGCCCACCAGCGGCAGGAGGCCCTGCTTGATCGACTCGCCGACGAACGCCTCAACGGCACGCGGACCCGCGAGCGGGAACAGGATCAGCCCGTCGACCTTTGCCTCGGCGCAGAGCGCTGCGAACTTGGCCGCCATGTCGAAGACATCGGGGCCGGCTTTCTGGTGGTCGTATAAAAGCGGCAGGTCGGTGTGCTCCCGGAACTGGCGGACGGCTTCTGCCAGTCCCAGCCGCAGGGCCGTTGTCATGCCGAGCTTGTAGCCCACGACGCCCTCGACCGTCGTCGTCAGGTCGACCGTGTGCTTGCACGCCTCGACGGTTTCCCCATCGAGCGCAACGATGAGGCCGTGCTTACTGCGAAAACGCACGGACCGAGCCATCAGCCGGCGGCCTTCAACCGCTGGATCGTGCGCAGCGCGCTGGGCTTGATGTCCTTCACGTCCAGGCTGATGTCGACCGCCTTGACGGTATGGGTCAGGTCGCCCACCGAGATCACGTCCACGCCGGTTTCGGCGATCGAGACCACGGTGTCCTCGTTCACGCCGCCAGAGGCCTCGGTAATCGCGCGCTTGTTGACGAGCTTCAGGCCTTCGCGCATCTCGTCGAGGTCCATGTTGTCGAACATGATGATCTCGACGCCGCAGTCGAGCGCCTCCTGGACCATCGCGAGCGACTCGCACTCGACCTCGATCTTGAAGGTGTGCTGGGCCCGCGAGCGCAGAATCTCGATGGCATTCCGGATGTTGCCCGCGATCTTGATGTGGTTGTCCTTCACCAGCACGCAGTTGGAGAGGTTGAAGATGTGGTTGTGCGCGCCGCCCACGCGCACGGCATATTTCTGCACCATGCGAAGGCCAGGCCACCCCTTGCGGGTATCGGTGAGGCGCACCTTGGTGTGCTTCACGAGGTTCACGTAGCGCCGGGTCTTGGTCGCGATGCCGGACAGCTGCTGGACCCAGTCGAGCGCCGCGCGCTCGATCATGAAGAACGCCGAGGCCTTGGCGCGGATCTTGAGGAGCACCGTCCCGGGCCCGATTTCGGCGCCTTCCTCGACGCAGTGCTCGATTTGCGCCTCGGGGTCGATCAGCTTGATGGTCTCGTCGGCAAAGAGCAGGCCGCAGGCCACCCCATTGCCCTTGGCATAGATCTGCCCGGTCTGCACGGGGTCCTCGTCCCAGACCAGGAAGCCGCCGGTGGTGTCGCCGGCGTTGAGTTCTTCGCGCAGGCCCTGCTCGACGAGCGGCCGGATCATGAAACGGTTCAGGCGCATAGGGGAACTCCTTGGAAAAATCGATTCGCCAGTGTAAGGCCCCTACGCAGCACGGGCCCCTTCTATTCCAATCCGGAATATGCGGAGTTGCAGGCGGTTCGCCAATGGGACTACAGTACTCCCCCGCGCATCCATCGGCCGCTCCAAGACGCCGTTTGCGCGAACCGAAAAACCCCTGGGAGACGACTCGTGGCGCGCCTGAAAATCAATGGAAAAGCAGTAAACGTCGATGTTGACCCGCAGACCCCGCTTCTGTGGGTGATCCGCGAGCAGGTCGGCCTGACCGGCACCAAGTACGGGTGCGGCGTTGCCCAGTGCGGCGCCTGCACGGTGCATGTAAACGGCGAGGCGCTGCGCTCCTGCGTCATGCCGGTAAGCGCAGTCGAGGGCAAGAACATCACCACGATCGAAGGCCTCGCGCAGAACGGCGCCCTGACCAAGGTCCAGAAAGCGTGGATTGCGAACGACGTGCCGCAATGCGGCTACTGCCAGTCCGGCATGATCATGGCCGTGACCGCGCTCCTCAAGGTCAAGCCCAAGCCCACGGATGCCGACATCGATGCGGCCATCACGAACATCTGCCGCTGCGGCACGTTCCAGCAGGTCCGCGAAGCAGTCCATGCCGCAGCCAAGGCCTAAGGGAACCCTCATGATGATCAAGACTCCGAAAGTCACGCGCCGCCAGTTCATTGTCGGCACTGCAGCAGTCAGCGGCGGGCTCGCGCTCGGCCTGCGCCTGCCCTATGGCGGCCCCACAGTCGTGCGGGCAGCGGACGGCTCCCCTGAAATCGGCGCGTGGGTGGTCATTCGCCCCGACGACACCGTTGTAATCAGGATCGCCCGCTCCGAAATGGGCCAAGGCACGCTTACCGGCCTCGCGCAGATGGTCGCCGAAGACCTGGAATGCGACTGGAACAAGGTCACGACGGAATACCCGACGCCGGGCACCAATGTCTCCCGCAAGCGCGTCTGGGGCGACTACGGCACCGGCGGCAGCCGCGGCATCCGGACCTCCCAGGATTACGTGCGCAAGGGTGGCGCGGCCGCCCGCATGATGCTCGTGCAGGCC